>JBGPBR010000021.1:0-11640 GCA_041481325.1 Desulfobaccia bacterium | reverse complement strand
GCACCTGGAGATCTGCCAGTTGCTCCAGGTCAAGCAAGGGCTGGTGGTCCTCACCAAGAGTGACCTGGTGGAGGAGGACTGGCTGGAGTTGGTGGAAGAGGAGGTGCGGGAGGCCATCAAGGGGACCTTCCTGGAAGAGGCCCCCATCGTGCGCTTTTCCGCGGTCACCGGCCAGGGCCAGGAAAAGCTCTTGCAGACCCTGGCGGAGTTGGCGGCCCAGGTCCCTCCCAAACCGCTGAAAGGCATCTTCCGGCTGCCCATCGACCGGGTTTTCACCATCAAGGGCTTCGGCACCGTGGTCACCGGCACCGCCATCTCCGGGCGGCTGCAGGTGGGCGAGGCGGTGAACGTCTATTCCCCGGGCTACAAGGCCCGGGTGCGGAGTCTCCAGGTGCACGGGCATTCGGTGGAGGAGGCCCTGGCCGGCAACCGCACCGCCATCAATCTCCAGGGGCTGGAAAAAGAGGAGCTGGACCGGGGCATGGTGGTGGCGCCCCCGGGGGCGCTCCTCCCCGGCCGGCGCCTGGACGCCTACCTGAAGATCCTGCCCAGCGCCCCCCGGGCCTTGAAGCACCGGCAAATGGTGCGGCTGCACACCGGCACCAGCGAGCGGGTGGCCCTGCCGCTGTTGCTGGACGCGGACGACCTCCCGCCCGGCGGCTCCGGCTACGTGCAATTTTTCCTGCGGGAGCCTCTGGCCGTCAAGCCCGGCGACCGCCTGGTGATCAGGAGCTTTTCCCCGGCCTTCACCTGGGGCGGGGGCCAGATCCTGCACGTCAATCCCCCCCGGCACAAGCGGCAGCAGGCCGCGGTGCTGGCGGGACTTGCCACCCTGGAGCAGGGCGCCCCGGAAAAGGTGCTGCGCTTCTACCTCGACGAGGCCGGGGCCGCGGGCCGCTCCCGGAGCGAGCTTACGGCCCTGTTGCCCTGGGACCCCGGGGACCTGGCCGGCTTGCTGGCGAAATTTACCCAAGAAGGCCAGGCCAGCAATTACGACCCGGAAAAGGAACGCTACCTGTCGGCGAGCGCCTCCCGGGACCTGAAACAACAGGTTCAAGCCTTGCTCGCCGCCTACCACCGCAAGAACCCGCTGAAACCCGGCCTCTCCAAGGAGGAGCTGCGCCGTCAACTGCCCCCCCAGATGGAGGTGCGGCTGTTCAATTTTCTCCTGGCCGAGATGGTCAACGCCAGGCAGATCCTCCTGGAAAAGGACCTGGTGCGCCTGGCCTCCCACCGGGTGACCCTGGCGGTGGACCAGGAGGACCTGATCAACCGGCTGGCCGCCCTGTACCGCCAGGGCCAACTCTCGCCGCCCACCCTGAAGGAGGTGACCGCGGCGCTGGCGGTGCCGCCGGACAAACTGAAGCAGCTCCTGGCGGTGCTGGTGAACCAGGGCAGGCTGGTGAAGGTGAAGGAGGACCTGTACTTTCACCAGGAGGCCATCGCCCGGCTCAAGGAGAGCCTGGTGGATTTTCTCAAGAAAAACAAAGAGATCAGCGTCATCCAGTTCAAGGATCTCACCCAGACCTCCCGGAAGTTCACCATCCCCCTCCTGGAATACTTCGACTCCACCCGGACCACGGTGCGGGTGGGGGAGGCGAGGCGGCTGCGGGAAGGGGCGTAGGCAGTAGGAAGGCCCCCAATGCCTTGATAAATGGAGGGCGGGCCCGGCCCGTCATTAATTTTTGGAGCCTGAAGGATTGTGCCCAGATTAAGTAAAATTTTATTTCTCCTTCTGCTGGCCTACCCCTGGGCCGCGTCTGCTGCCCTGGCCCTGTCACCCGCCGACCTGCTGATCGTTTATAACCGCAAATACCCGGAGAGCCAGGCCGTGGCTAATTATTATGCGGCCAAGCGCCAGGTGCCCCCGGCCAATCTGGTGGCGGTTGCGGTTGCCACCGCCGAACAGATTTCCCGGCAGGATTTTGACCAGGACCTGTTGCCCCCCGTCCGGCAGGCGGCGGGGCGGCTCAAGGCCCAGGGCCGGACCCCCGCGGTCCTGCTGGTATATGGGATGCCGCTCCGGGTGGAGGGGGCCGGCGAGACCGACGCGGACCAGGCCTTCAAGGAACTGGCCGCGGTTAGGGTCAGGGAATACCGGGACCTGGTCCTCAAGATGACCCGGGAACTGGACCGGCTGACCGAGGCACCGGACGCCGCCGCCAAGACCTCCAGGCGGCTCACCCTGCCTCCGGGCCGGGTTCTCGAAATAGCCAGGACTTCCCTGGAGCGGGCGGTCCAGTACCTGGGCCGGAAAGACCCGAGCCCCGATGCGGCCGCCCGGCTTAAGGTCATGTCACTGCTCATCCGGCTGGGAGGGACTTCCCGGCAAGCCAGGGCCCAGGCTGAAGAACTGACCCAGGGCCGCGACCCGGACCCAGGACAGGCGCTCCTGGCCTGGCACGCGGTCTTGTACCGGGACCTGGAAGAACAGTTGTTCACCGGCGTCCTGCCGGACACGGCCCTGGAGATCGCCACGGCCGTGCGCTTTACCGAGGGGGTCGCCGGCGAGTTGCAGTTCTGGGAAAACCTGAGAACCATGACCGGGAAACCCGAGAAAACCGCGGCGCTGGACAGCGAATTGACCCTGGCCCTGCGGGACGGCTACCAACAGGCCAGATGGCTGCCCAATCCCTTTAACGCCCGCTACGACCGCCTGCCGTTCATCAAGGATCTCAGGGCCAAGACCTTGATGGTGGCGCGCCTGGACGGCCCCACCCCGGAAATCGCCAAACGCCTGGTGGACGACGCCCTGGCCACCGAGAAGGCTGGCCTGGCCGGCACCTTTTACATCGACGCCCGGGGGCTCGAGGGAGAGCCGAAATCCGGCAACTACGCCTGGTACGACCAACACCTGGTGAACCTCTACGACCGGGTGAAAGAAAAGTCAACCATGACGGTGGTCATCGACCGCAACCCCGAGCTCTTTCCGCCGGGGTCCTGCCCCGACGCCGCCCTGTACGTGGGCTGGTATTCCCTGGGGAACTACGTGGCCTCCTGTAAATGGAACCGGGGGGCGGTGGCCTACCACGTGGCCAGCTCCGAGGCCGTCACCCTGAAGCATCCGGGCAGCAACGTCTGGTGTAAGCGAATGCTGGAGGAAGGGGTGGCCGCCACCCTGGGGCCGGTGGCCGAACCGTACCTGGCGTCTTTCCCGCTGCCCGACGAGTTCTTTCCCCTGCTCATGAGCGGCAAACTGCCGCTCATGGAGGTCTACTTCCGCACCACCCCTTACGTCTCCTGGATGCAGACCCTGATCGGCGACCCGCTGTATACCCCCTTTAAGAAGAACCCGGCCCTGCGCCTGCCCGGACAGGCAAAGACGAAGTCGGAGGAAGCGATAAAGAAAGGCATTTTGGGGCAGGGGGCCAGGGGCCCACGGCCCCTGCCGCCCTCCCCCAAACCCCCTCCCCCAACCCCGTAAGTATGAAAAACAAGGCCGGGAGTGCTGCTCCCGGCCATTGCTGTCCTGATAAGTTTTGTGGAATTGTTGGCGCCAGCTTCTCGGAAAGCTCATCCCCGACTGTTTTGCAAAGTTACCGTAGGGTGCGTCTCACGCACCAGTTCTCCGATCCCGAAGATGCAGAATCATTTGGCGCGTAAGACGCGCCCTACGACAATTTTCATTCTTTTCGGGTGCACCGGAGGCCCATGGGCGACGGTGCCGAAAAGTTTTGAGTCTCGAGGTTCGAGTTTGAGAATAGAGAGGAAAATGTATTACCTTGCCCAAGCAATGCTTGGGAAAATGTGGAACACCCGTCCCCGGGTGTCCGGCGCAGGCTAAACGTTCATAACCGTTTCGATTTCACCCCCGAGAATGAAAAATCCCCTCTACCCCCCTTTATTAAAGGGAGGTTTAAAAAGTCCCCCTTTGAAAAAGGGGGATTTGGGTTTTCACGGTAAAGCCTGCGGCTGCCAAGCGGGGCGGGCGGGGACGCCCGCCCTACCATCTTTTCATGATTTTGAGGGGCCATAGACTCAGGCGCGACGGTTCCATCAAGGAGGAGAGGCGGCTATTTGCCGGCTGGCACCCACTGGCCGCACGCCGGGGTGGATTGAACCTGGACCGCGGCCCGGCCGCTGGACATGGGCTGCATCTCCAGGTCGTCGTGGGGACGCGGCTCTTCCCCGGGCTGGGATTGCCGGGGTGGGGACGGCGATTCCCCGGGCGGCCGGGGCGGCGGCGCCGGCGCGGGCTGCAATTCCCGGGGAGCCTGGGCCTGCGGCTCCCGGCCGGGCAGCGGCGCCGCCGGGGCGGCGTAGGGAGCATAGACCGCCGCCGGCGGCTGATAATATTTCTGCGCCTCGGGCAGGAAGGCGGCCATCTCCTTAAGGCGCTGGTCGTCCCGGGGGTGGGTGGAGAGGAACTGGGGGAGGTTGGAGCCCCGCTCCTTGGCCATCATGCGTTTCCAGAAATCCAGGGCCGCAGCCGGGTCGTAACCCGCCTTGGCCAGGAGGATCATACCGATGCGGTCCGCCTCCTGCTCCTGGGAGCGGCTGTAAGGGAGCAGGATGCCCATCTGGGTCCCCAGGCCGTACCCCTGCATGATGGCCTGGCCCGCGGCCGGGTTCACCCCCCCCAGGCCCAGGCCCAGCCCCAGGCCCCCCACCTGGGCCAGCATGGACTGGCTCATTCTCTCGCCGGTGTGGCGGGCGATGGCGTGGGCCGCCTCGTGCGCCATGACCGCAGCCAGCCCGGCCTCGTCCCCGGTGTATTTCAGCAATCCGGTGAAGATGCCCACCTTGCCGCCGGGGAGGCAAAAGGCGTTGGCTTCCTTATCGTTTTTAAAGACCACGAACTCCCAGCGATAATCCGGGCGGTTGGCGGCCGCGGCCAGGCGGCCCCCCACCCGCTGCACCATTTCGTTAAGTTCCGGGTCCGGGCAGAGGGGCAGGCGGCGTTTGGCTTCGCTGAAGGCCTGCAGCCCCATGGAGGTTTCCCGGCCTTCGGAGGTGAGGAGCAACTGGCGGCGGCCGGTGTAGGGCGCGGTGGCGCACCCGGCCGCCAGGAAGGCGAGCCCCCATGTTAGAGTTAGGAGCAGTTTTCCGGACCCGGGGAACATAGAAGCCGACCACGGGCGTTAAGGTCGCCCGATTTACCGGATTATTTGCAGATAATTTTATATATCGCGAGATCGCGGCGTATTTGCAATCTATTCCCGTCCGGCCCCAACCCCACTCGTTAAGTTCCCCAGGAAAACCCTTTGGAAAAACCGAGAGGTGTGCTATTCCCATTTTATTTGTGGGGCCAAGGGCGCCGAATCAGACTCATTCGGATTTGCAGTCAATCGTCTAAACTTTGCTGGCTTTTCCCAGTGGCACAGGCGCCTGGCCGGTGCCGCCCAGGGTGAAGCCTGCGGCTGCCAAGCCGCCTTTTGACCGCAAATCTGGATCAGACCGCGGCAGCCGGCCGGGAACCCCTGGGGCCGGGACTGCAGGAGGAAAACCCATGGAGATTAAATTGACCACCCTGATCATGATAGCCTTCCCCATCTGGGCCGCGGTGGATTACTTTCTGGGGAGGCGTGCCAAGATAACCGCGTATTTGGGGGAGCAGTCTTCCTTTAGCCTGGGAGGGGAGGGTTCTCCCCAGGTGCGCACCCACTTCCTGATCATTGCGAATGTGGGCCGGCGGGACGCCGGCAATATCCGCCTGGGTCACAAGGTCTTGCCGGAATTCAAGTTCCTGTTTCCGGCCCGGGAAGTCCCGGCGTCGCTCTTTACCGTTTCGGGGCTGCCGGACGGCGGCCAGGAGATCATCATTCCCCTGTTGGCCCCGGAGCAGCAGGTGACGATTTCTTATATTTATCCCCCGCCTCTGAGCCGCAAGGAGATCAACACCTACGTCAAGAGCGAGGCCGGCCCCAGCAAGCTGCTGAACGTCCTGCCCCTGTCGCAATACTCGGGCTGGGTGAGCTTTATCGGGGTCCAGTTCACGGAAATAGCCCTGATCGCCGCGTTTCTGTATTGGGCCTTCATTTGGGCCAGATCGTAGCCGCCTTGGGAGTCATTTTCAAACTTGGCCTTGCAGGCAAGGCTATTTTGAGCGGCGCCCCGAATCTCGCATTTTTGCTGGGTTTTGATCCTTCACCGGGCTTGGGATGACAGGAAAAGAGGTTTTGATACCGATTTGGGCTCAATCGACATTTCTTTGCCAACTCTTCCCGGTGGCACCGGCGTCTTACCTGCGCCGCTCCGGCCTGCGGCTACCCAAGGAGCCTGTTGGACCCAACTCGGTTTGAAGTGGCTTGGGAGAAATAAGACGAAGGGGGGCGAGGTTTGGGCGAAACCATCTATGTGGCCGTGATCGGGGGCGGCGAGCCGGGGCCGGAGATCGAGGCCCTGGCCCGGGAGGTGGGCCGGGAGGTGGCCCGCCGGGGCGCGGTATTGTTGTGCGGCGGCCTGGGGGGCGTCATGGCGGCCGCGGCCTTCGGGGTCCGGGAGGCCGGGGGCGTCAGCCTGGGGATCCTGCCGGACCCCGACCGCCGCCGGGCCAACCCCTACCTCTCCTACGCCATCGCCACCAATCTGGGGCACGCCCGCAATATGATCCTGGCGCACTCCGCCGACGCCCTCATCGCGGTGGACGGCGGCTACGGCACCGTGTCCGAAGCCGCCATCGCCTTGAAACTGGGGAAACCGGTGATCGCCCTCCAGGTCTCCTGGGACCTGCCGGGCCTGAAGCGCGCCGCCACCCCCCGGGAAGCCGCGGCCCTGGCCTGGAAGGCGCTGGGGAAGGAGTGAGAAAGAGGCTGGGGGAGGGGGTGCGGGGGAGGGCGGTTAACAGTGAGCAGCTATCAGTGAGCGGTGAGCAGCAAAATCGACCGGGACTGCTCCCTGCTTACTGCTCCCTGCTCCCTGCTCACTATCTTTCCCCGGCCCTCCCCCGCAAAATCTCTCTACCTCCTCATAAACCGCGCCAGTTGGCGGCCGTAGAATTCCTTGGCGTCTTCGTCTTCCGGGCGGCTGAAGGTGGTGGCCCCTTTGCCTTCCGGGGATTTTTTCAGCAGGATGCCCTTTTCCCCGAAGAGTTTAAGGGCGTTCTGGAAGGTGGATTCCGACAGGGCCTCGGTGCGCTCCACCTCGCCCAGCTTCTGGAGTTTCTGGCCGATGGACTGGATGCGTTTCAGGAACCCCTTTTCACCCCGGGATTTCTTCTGCAGGTATTTCATGGAGCGGAAGACGATCCAGTAGGATTCCAGGTAGTTGTAAAGGAGGTTGGCGAAATAGGCCAGTTCCTTGAGACCCGAGGCGGATAAGGTGTAGGTTACCTCCTGGGAGTCCAGGGCGATGACCACGCCCCGGGCCTTGAAATAATTCAGAACCTCCTCCATCTGGCTTTCCGGGTCCAGGTCGCTGAAGATGAATTCATTTTTGAAAAAGTCCTGGAGGAAGAGGAAGTCCTCCAGCACCTGGCTCCGTTGGAACTCAAACCCCTGCCGGGCCAGGATGGCCAGGGAGACCATAGACGCCGGCAGGAAGAAGTGGATGATGTTGTTCTTGTAATATTCCAGCAAGGGCCGCTTGGCTTCGTCGATGCTGTAGCCCCCCAGTCCCAGTTCGTCCGTGAGGCCTTCCTCTTTTTCGATGGGAGCGATGAGTTTGCGGGACTCGCACAGGGCCAGGGTTTCTTCCACCGCCTGGTTGAGGTTTTCCAGGGAGTCGGCCTGGGGGACCCCGTGGGCCTGGAGGTAATCGTAGAGTACCTGGATAATCTGGAGCAATTCCCGGCGGTATACGCCTTTGCGGGGGTAGGTCAGCAGGGCGGCGCACAGCAGGGAGAAGGGGGTGACCACCGAGATCTGGTTGATGGCCTGGATGATGCGGTAGGAGATCTCCTGGCCGTGGTCCCGGGCTTGCGAGGAGGCCGGCGGGGGAACCTGGGCCAGGTATGCTTTCATGGAAATGGGGGCGCTGAATTGGATATAAGCCCGGCCGTAGCGCCGCTTCAGGAACTTACGGGCCCGGACCAGCTGGCTCACCGATTCCGTTTCCTTGCTGCCGCCTTCCAGCTCCGAGAGATAGGCCTTTTCTTCCAGCACCTGGTCATAGCCGATGAAGGTGGGTACGAACAGGAGGTCGGGCGCGGCCTGTTCGTCGTAGGTCCTGAGGATCATGTTGAGAAGCCCCAGTTTGGGCAGCACCAGCTTGCCGGTGCGGGAGCGGCCCCCTTCGATGAAAAATTCTAGGTTGTAGCCGGTCTTGATCAGGGTCTTTATATAGGTGTAGAGCACCTCGGCGTAGAGCTTGCCTCCCAGGAAGCGGCGCCGGATGAAGAAAGCCCCGGAACCGCGGAAAACCGGGCCCAGGGGCCAGAACGACAGGTTCTTGCCCGCGGCGATGCGGGGCGACTGCATGTGGTGATGGAAAATGAGGTTGTTGAGTATGAGGTAGTCCAGGTGGCTCTTGTGGCACGGGACAAAGATCAGGCAGCCTTTCTGGCCGGCTTCCCGGACCTTCTCGAACCCTTCGGTGTCAAAGGCGATGCCGTCGAACAGATGCTCAGAGAGCCAGGACACCATCCGGTGCATGGCGTTGATGTAAAGGATGTTGGAATCCGCGGAGATCTCCCAGAAATAGTCCTGGGCCGATTTCTTGATCTTGTAAAGCTTCTTTTTCTCGGTTTCGGCCAGGAGTTCCATGGTCCGGGTCAGTCCGGGATCGGTGAGGGTCAATTCCATGACCTCTTCCCTGGACTTGACCACCGGTCCGGTAATCACCCGCCTCTGGGTGTCGATGCGCTGGATGAGCTCCCGGCGGATTTGCTGGGCCAGCTCCCGGAGGCTGCCGCCCGGGGGGGCCTCGGCCAGAACCTCCTTCAGGTTCACCGGGTCCGCCACTTCCACGACAGCCCGCTTGGCCTTGAGAAAGCAAAGGCCCAGTTTTCTTAACTTACCCGGGTTTTCGCTGTCCCCGAAGAAATGCTGCCACAGACCCTTGTTTTCCCGGAAGGGCAGCTTTTCGTACATCACCATCTGGGGGACCAGGAAAATGGGGCAGTCCAGTTGCTCCTGCAACTCCAGGAGGTGGCGGATAGGGTCTTCCCTGGGTTTGAGGAAGCGTTGCCGGAAACCCACCTGGTCCACCAGGAAGAGGAGCGACCCCCGCTTTTCTTTAAGGGTTTTGAGAAAATAGCCGTCCTGGAAGGGATTGGGCCAGGCCCGGCGCCGGGTGAAATAATTGACCGCGGCGGAGATGATCTGCACCAGGTGTGAGAAGGGCTGCCACATCCACAGGTTCAGGTCGAAGGCCACCTCGGGGCCCCGCACCCCCAGTTTTTGATAGCGCCGGTTGAAAAAGAGAAAGTCCAGGTGGCTGCGGTACTTCAGGGCATAGACCACGGCCCCCCGGTCGGCCAGTTCCCGCAGGCGCTCCAGGTGGCGGGGGTTGACGGTGACCCGGCTGAAAAACGGGTCCAGGGTGTAGCGCAGCAGAAATCCGGGCCGGCTGGGGAGAAACCCGGCGTAATGGAATTCATGACCGCCCAGCCAGCCGGAAACGCCGTTGAGCATCCGGCCCAGCCAGGTCCTTGGCTTTTCGGTTTCAGGAGGGCCGGCCGGGCCGTGCCCCTGTCCTGCATCTTCAGTGCTCATTACCAACCTTCTGCTAGTATCCTGCTAAAGTGTTCAATATATAGACTAGCCTAAGAATATGTCAACCGAAATGGGGTCGGTAGGAACCGGACCGCAGCCGCAAAGAATTGCTTTAAAGACCGCGGTCTGGGGCATCCTTAAAGCCGCAGGTGGGAAGGGGATGGGATGGGATGACGGTCCCGAAACCAACCACCGCCTCGCCTCAGTGGTCCGGCGGCGCCCCCAGCCCCGTTTCCGCCGGCACCGCAGCCTCCTTTTGGTCCGCGGCCGGCTCCGGGCGGCGGCCGAACAGCCGGACCGCCAGGATGGAAAGCTCGTACATGCCGTACAGGGGTATGGCAATGGCCACCATGGTGAGCAGATCGGCGTGAAAGGCCGCCACTGCGGCGCTGAGCAGGATGGCCAGCCGCCGCTGGCGCTTCAGGAAGTCCACTTCCACCAGCCCCACCCGGGCCAGGATCAAGAGGATGAGGGGCAGCTCGAAGATCAACCCGAACAGCAGCAGCAGGCGCAGACAGAAATCCACAAACTGGGTCAGGTTGAGCATGGAGTACAGGAACTCGCTTTCGTAGCGCAGGGAAAAGGAGATGATGAGGGGCCACACCATCTTGAGGAAGAAGATATCCCCCAGCACAAAGGCTACGGTGCCCAGGGGGATGAAGTAATAGACGAGCTTCTTTTCCTTGGGGTAGAGGGCCGGCGCCAGAAAAAGCCACAACTGGTAGAGGATCACCGGAAAGGCCAGGGCCAGGCCGGTGATGAAGGATACCTTCATCTGCACGAAGAACGGCTCCAGGGGGGCCATGTAGTTGAGTTTGTGCGGGGTTACTTCGGGCGGCTTCGGCTCCAGTCGCAGGCTTTTGGAGGCCTCGGGGAACTTCTGAACCATCCAGGACTCGATGGCGTAAGACCACTGCTGGGTGACGGAAGGCTCTTGCAACGGTTTGGTGATGTACTGTTGCACCGTGGGCACCAGCGGCCAGGCTATGCCCATGCAAATCACCAGGGCGATGACGGAGATTATCAGGCGCTTGCGCAGCTCCTCCAGGTGTTCCAGGAAAGGCATGGTGGTCACGGCGGCACTTCCTCCGGCGCCGCGACCTCATCGGTCCGCCCTCGCCCGACCCCAGATGGTTGTTCCGGATAGGTCATGCAGCCAAATCCTTTTACCGTGACCCGAGGGGATATGGCAAGCCTCGAGCCTACGGCGGCAATTCCCTAAGCCGCACTAAAATTTACCTTAAGTTTACCTTAAGGTTCGGCATCTGGCAACTTGCGCGGTCACCTCCCCGCCCTTACGGCCAACGGGAATCCACAATTCTTCCAGGGAACAGCATGGGGATTGCCTGCAGACTTTGATCATTTTGTCCATAACTACCGGTGTCTGAAGGGAATCTTGAGGTGAGGAACTTGGTTATTAAGTTTTTCCGCGAGCGTCCGTGGGCAAGGGGAGGGGAGGCTCGGGGGGCGCCGGAGCCGGAGCGGGGCCCCCGTCCAGAAGTTCGCGCACTTTCCGGGTCAGGGCGTGGGCCCTGAAGGGTTTCTGGAGGTAATGCAATGTGCGGCCCGGGCTTTTTGCTTCCATGAGGCCGTTTTCGGCGTAGCCGGACATGAAGAGCACCTTCAGCCGGGGGCAGCGGGCGGTCAGGCGGTGGGCCAGTTCCTGGCCGCTCAGTCCGGGCATCACCAGATCGGTGAGCATCAGGTGAATGGGTCCCGGGTGCTGCTGGTGGATGGTCAGGGCTTCCCGGCCGTCCCTGGCTTCCAGCACGGTGTAGCCGCTGCTCGCGAGAATCCGGCTGGCAACCTGGCGCACCAGGTCCTCGTCTTCCACCAGCAGGATGGTCTCCCGCCCCTCAAGGGAGGCGGCGGAAACCGGGGCCTGGCCAGGCTGGGCCTCGGTTCCCTCCAGGCGGGGCAGGTAGATCTTGAAGGTCGTGCCCTGGCCCGGCTCGCTGTAGACATGGATCTGGCCGCCGCTCTGGCGGATGATCCCGTAAACGGTGGACAGCCCCAGCCCGGTGCCTTTACCAACTTCCTTGGTGGT
>JBGPBR010000020.1:0-11772 GCA_041481325.1 Desulfobaccia bacterium | reverse complement strand
CTGGACCGGTTCAGCCATTACCTCAACGGGTTGTGCCAGAATCTCACTCTGGCGGAGTCCCGACAGCAGATATTGGCCAGGATGCTGGAGGACAAAAATCTGGTGGACCAAATGATCTCCCAGGCCTTGAGCCTCAGCCGCCAGGCCTTGCAGAACGAAGAGGAGGAAGAGCTTTACATCGAAGGAACCAGCCGGATTTTGGATTATCCGGAGGTTGCCGCGGATGTGGCCAAGATCAGGACCATGTTCAAGGCCTTCGAAGAGAAAAACCATCTGATCAACCTGCTGGATCAGACCATGGCTGCCCAAGGGGTGCAGATCATCATCAGCCCGGAGGAATTCTTTCCGAAGATGCAGCTCAGCCTGGTAGCCTCCTCGTATGGCTCTAAGCGGTTTCCCCTGGGCAGTCTGGGGGTCATCGGCCCCATGCGCATGGATTATGCCCGGTTGGTCCCCATCGTGCGGTATACCGCCTCCATGGTCACCGACCTGCTTAATAAGCGGCAAACTTGACCGACTTCCCTTGCTAGCCGGACGGCATCTGGTTTAAAGCTCTGGAGGAGAAATTGATCTATGTCCTTATCCCACGAAGATAAGGTGAAGAGAAGCAAAAGCGCGGCCCTGAAGGAGGCCGCCCCGGAGACCGCGGCCCTGCCGGCAGACGTGGCTGAGTTGCAAGACGCCCTGAAGGAAAAGACCAGGGAAGCCGAAGAGCATTACGAACGCCTGCTCCGCCTGGCCGCGGAGATGGAAAATTTGAAAAAAAGGCAGGAACGGGACCGGGCCGACTTGTTGCAATTCGCCAACGAAAACCTGATTAAAGAGCTGCTCCCCGTGGTGGATAACCTGGAGCTGGCCCTGGATCACGGCCGCCAGTTGGAGACCCCGGCGCCGCTGCTGGAAGGTCTGGAAATGGTGTACCAGGGTTTCTTGAAGGCCCTGGAAAAGTTCGGGGTGGCCCCCATGATCAGCGTGGGCCAATCCTTTGATCCGGCTTTTCACAACGCGGTGATGCAGGAAGAGGCTCCGGAAGTCCCGGACCGCACCATTCTGAAAGAATTACAGAAAGGCTACCTCCTCCGGACCCGGCTCCTCAGGCCGGCCATGGTGGTGGTGGCCCACAACCCCGAAAAATCTTCAGGTAAAACTGATTCGACCCTTCAGGAGGAAAAGATAAATGGCTAAACCCATCGGCATTGACTTAGGCACCACCAATTCCTGCGTGGCGATTATGGAAGGGGGAGAACCCAAGGTGATCCCCAATGTGGAAGGCGCCCGCACCACCCCATCGGTGGTTGCCTTTACTGAGAGCGGCGAAAGGTTGGTGGGGCAGATCGCCAAGCGCCAGGCCATCACCAACCCTTTAAATACCGTATTTTCCGTGAAACGCCTCATCGGCCGGAAGTTCGAGGACCCGGAAGTGCAGCGGGATCTGAAGATCCTGCCCTATAAGATCGTGCGGGGCGACAACGGCGACGCCCATATCGACATCCGGGGCCGGCGCTACTCGCCCGCCGAGATTTCCGCCATGATCCTCACCAAGATGAAGCAGACCGCGGAGGAGTACCTGGGTGAGAAGGTCACCGAGGCGGTGGTCACCGTGCCGGCCTACTTCAACGATGCCCAGCGCCAGGCCACCAAGGACGCCGGGAAGATCGCCGGCCTGGAGGTGCTGCGCATCATCAACGAGCCCACCGCGGCCTCCATGGCCTACGGTCTGGAGAAAAAGAAAGACGAGCGCATCGCGGTCTTCGACCTGGGCGGCGGCACCTTCGACATCTCCATCCTGGAGTTGGGCGAAGGCGTCTTTGAGGTGAAATCCACCAACGGCGACACCCACCTGGGGGGCGACGACTTTGACCAGCGAGTCATGGACTTCTTGGCCGACGAGTTCCTCCGGGAACAGGGCATTGATCTCCGCAAGGACAAGATGGCCTTGCAGCGTCTGAAAGAGGCGGCGGAAAAGGCCAAGTGCGAACTCTCCACCTCGTTGGAGACCGAAGTCAACCTGCCTTTCATCACCGCGGACGCCAGCGGCCCCAAGCACCTGCTCATCAAGCTCTCCCGGGCCAAGATGGAGTCCCTGGTGGCGGAACTCATCGACCGCTGCGAAGGGCCCTGCCTCCAGGCCCTGAGGGACGCCAAGGTGTCGGCCCAGGAGATCGATGAGGTCATCCTGGTGGGCGGCATGACCCGCATGCCCAAGGTGCAGGACAAAGTCAAGGCCATCTTCGCCAAAGATCCTCACAAGGGCGTCAACCCCGACGAAGTGGTGGCCGTGGGCGCCGCCATCCAGGCCGGGGTCCTCACAGGGGAAGTGAAAGACGTCCTGCTGCTGGACGTCACCCCCCTGTCCCTGGGCATCGAGACCCTGGGGAGCGTCTTCACCAAGATCATCGAACGCAACACCACCATCCCCACCAAGAAGAGCCAGGTCTTCTCCACCGCCTCGGACAATCAGACCGCGGTGACCATTCACGTGCTCCAGGGCGAGCGGGACATGGCCGGGGACAACAAGACCCTGGGGCGCTTCGAGCTCTTCGGCATTCCGTCGGCCCCCCGGGGCGTGCCCCAGGTCGAGGTCACCTTCGACATCGACGCCAACGGCATCGTGTCCGTGGCCGCCAAGGACCTGGGCACCGGAAAAGAGCAGTCCATCCGCATCACCGCCCCCAGCGGTCTCAACAAAGACGAGATCGACAAGCTGGTCAAAGAGGCGGAGGTGCACGCCGAGGAAGACCATCGGAAGAAAGAGGTGGCCGAGGCCCGCAACCAGGCGGACACCCTGATCTACACCACCCAGCGGACCCTCGCCGACCTGGGGGACAAGGTGGACGCGGCCACCAAAAGCGACATCGAAAGCCACCTCACCGCCCTGAAGACCGCCATGGAGGGCACCGACATCGAGGCCATCAAGAAAGGGTCCGATGAACTCATGCGGTCCTCCCACAAGCTGGCCGAGCAGATGTACGCCAAGACCGGGACCGGCGACCCCGGCGGCGGCCCCGGCCACGGACCCGGCGGCGGCCCCGGCCACGGAGAGCAGGCCAAAAAGCCCGAAGAAGGAGTGGTGGATGCCGAGTTCGAGGAAGTCAAGTAAGACCGGGTAAGAAGGCCGGTAAGGGCGACCCGGCGGGTCGCCCTTACCGTTATCTGCCTGGGGAAGTTTGGAGTTTCCAGTTCCGAGAATAAAAAGGTAAATGCAGGGTGGGCGCGGCCCACCCGTTGCTGCCTTGGCGCCGCCTTCCCAACCTGAAGAGAAAGCCCATGTTGCGGAAAACTCTGTTCCTGTTCCTGGCCCTTGCGCTGCTGCCGGCTTGCGTTGAGATGCCGTTGTTTCCCTCTTCTCCCACCGCCCCGGGCGTCCAGCAGCCGGATGAGTCCCTGTTCCGCGAGGCTGAGGCCGGCTACCGCCGCCAGGCCTACCGTCAGGCCTTGCAGCAATACGCCGCTTATCTGGAGCGCTATCCCCAGGGGAAACACGCCATCGAGGCCCGCCTGCGGGAGGCCGAACTATTGGGCCTGCTGGGCGACTGGCAGGGGTCCCTCCGGCGTTACCAGAGCCTCCTGGCCCGCCAGCCGGAGCCCGAGGTGGCCCAGAAAGCCCGCTACGGCATCGGCCGGGCCTACTTCAAGCTGGGCCAGTACCAGCAGGCCACCCAGGTTCTGGACAGCCTCACCGCCGGGGACCTGGCCCGGTCGCTGTGGTTCTCCACCCAGGCGCTCCTGGCTGAGCTCGCCTTGAAACAGGGCCAGGTTTCCCAGGCCTTCTCGCGGCTGCGCCTGGCCGCCCAGGATCTGTCCGCCGGGGACCAGGAGTGGTTCGAAGACCTGAAGACCCGGGTGGTGGAAGCCGCCACCGTGCCGGAGTTGGAGCAGCTGGCCACCCTCTACCGGGACAGCAGTCTCAGCGCCGCCCTGGTGCTGCGCCTGGCTCGGCTGGCCCAGGAAGGCGGCCGGGTTGATGAGGCCAGGAAGTGGGTGAGGACCCTGAAAGAGCGCTACCCCAACACCCCGGAGGCCGCCGCCGCGGACCGCCTGCTCGCCGGCGGCAAGGTGAAGGTGGGCTGCCTGCTGCCCCTGAGCGGCCAGTTGAGCAACGTGGGTTTCCGGGTGCAGCGGGGCATGGAACTGGCGGTGAAGAAAACTTCGCTAGAACTGGTCTTCCGGGACACCCACAGCGACCCGGGCGCCGCCCCCGCCCTGGTGCGGGAATTGGCCCAGGACGAAGGGGTGGTGGCGATCCTGGGGCCACTCACTTCGGCCGCGGCCCAAGCGGCCGCGGAAACGGCCCAGGCCTCCGGGATGCCCATTATCGCCCTGTCTCAGAAGGAAGGTCTGACCCAAATCGGCAACCTGGTTTTCCAGGCCTTCCTCACCCCCCGGCAGCAGGCGCGGGCCCTGGTGGGGCGCACCCTCAGGATGGGCTTCAAGAGGTACGGGGCCTTCTACCCCGACTCCAACTACGGCCGCACCTTTGACCAGCATTTCCAGGATGAATTAGGGGTCCAAGGCGGCGGCCCCCTGGCGGCCAGGGAGCTCTACGGCCCGGGCAGCCAGGATTTCCTGCCGGCGCTGACCACCTTGGCCGGCGCCATGCAGTCGGGGGCCGGCGCCCCGGGGACCGAGGCCCTCTTTATCCCGGATGACGCCGCCGCGGTGGCCGCCATTGCCTCGTCCCTGGCCAACACCCGGTTGCAAGGGGTGCAATTGCTGGGCACCAACCTCCTTAACAACCCCGCCATCCCCGAGGCCCAACTCCGGGCCCTGGAAGGGGTCTTCTTCACCGACGCCTTTTTTGCCGGGGACCCGGACCCGGCGGTGCAAAAATTCGTCGACGCCTACCAGCAACAATACGGCGCCAGGCCCGATTACCTGGCGGCCCAGGGATACGCGACGGTGCGGGCACTGGCGCAACTGGCCGGATCCCAACCGATGCTGAGCCGGGCTGACCTGCCCCGGCTGCTGCTCTCCCTGAACGCGGTGTCGGACCTGCCGTGGTTCAAGGGTTTCAACGGCCAGCGGGAGCAGGAGGCGGCCATCTACCTCCTCACCGTCAAGGACGGCGGCTTCCGGATGATGTCGTCGGGCTCCCCGCCGCAATAGCCATGATTACCCGCGTCCCCGGTTTTGCGGTGGGTCATGCCAGTGATTTTAAGAACGTCACCGGCTGCACCGTCATCCTCTGTCCGCCGGGCACGGTGGGGAGCGCCGACATCCGGGGCTCCGCCCCGGGGACCCGGCAGATGGACGCCCTGCTGGCCTACCACATCTCCAAAGAGGTGCACGCGGTGTTCGTTTCCGGCGGCAGCGCCTTCGGGCTGGATGCGGCCGGCGGGGTCATGGATTACCTGGAGGAGCGGGGCCGGGGTTTCGACGTCACCGTTACCCGGGTGCCCATCGTGCCCACCGCGGTGATCTATGATCTGTCGGTGGGCAACTGCCGGGCCCGGCCCGACAAGGCCATGGGTTTTGCGGCCTGCCTGGCGGCGAAACCGGAACCCCAGGGCGACGGCAGCGTCGGCGCCGGGGTGGGCGCCACCGTGGGCAAACTCCTGGGCATCCATCAGGCCACCAAGGGCGGCCTGGGGACCGCGTTCATAGAGGGTCCCGAAGGCCTGAAGGTGGGGGCCCTGGCAGTGGTCAACGCCCTGGGGGACGTTTTGGACCCCGACACCGGGGAAATCCTGGCCGGGGTGCGCACCGCCCCGGAGAGCCGCGAGTTCGCCGACGCCGCCGGCCTGCTGCGCCAGGGGGTGGTGCGCCGCCGTTTCGGCGAGCCCGTGGCCCAGAACACCACCATCGGGGTGGTGGCCACCAACGCCCGCCTCACCCGGGAGCAGGCCCAGAAGATCGCCCAGATGGGCCAAAATGCCCTGGCCCGCACCATCCGGCCGGTGCACACTCTGTTTGACGGCGACGTGGTCTTCGTCCTGGCCCACCCAGAAATGGAGGCCGACCTGCACGTCATCGGCCTGCTGGGGGAAATCGCCCTGCAGCAGGCCATCGTCAGCGCGGTCACCAGCGCCCACAACCTGGGGGTGCTGCCCAGCTACCAGGACCTGCGGGCCGGAGTGGCGCTGCCCCTGGCAGGGGCGTGATGGCCCACCCGGTGGCGGCGATGAGCCCTTTGGCCAAGAAAATTAACGTCGACCTCATCGTGTTCGACCTGGACGGCACCCTGGCCGATTCCCTGGCGGACCTGACCAACGCCGCCAACCACGCCTGCCGCCGGCTTAACCTGCCCGAGCATGCTCCCGAAGCGGTCAAATCCATGATCGGCGGCGGCGAACGCAAGTTCGTGGAACGGGTGGCGGGCCCGGAAAACCAGGGCCGGGTGGAGGAATGCCTGCAGCTCTATCTGGATTATTATTGGGAGCACTGCGGCGACCTGACCCGCCTCTACCCGGGGGTGCCCGAAACCTTAAGAAAGCTGGCCGGGAAAAAGTTGGCGGTGCTCTCCAACAAGCGCCAGGACCTGACGGAGAAAATCCTGGGCCTCCTGGGGGTGGCCTCTTATTTTGCGGCCATCCGGGGCGGCGGTCGGGGACTGCCCCTGAAGCCCTCGGCGGAGCCCCTCAAGGCCCTCATCCGGAAACTCAGGGCGGAGCCGGCACGGGTCCTGATGGTGGGGGACAAGACCGCAGACGTGGCCGCGGGCCGGGAGGCCGGCGCCTTCACCGCGGCGGTGACCTACGGCTACGGGGCCCCGGCCGCCCTGACCGCGGCGGCGCCGGACTTCGTGCTCCTAAAGTTTTCCCAGGTGGCTGACATCTTATCCTGATACCGTGTTGCCATCAAACAAGCGGCACCCGCGTCTCGCCGGTGCCGGACGCAGGCTAAACCTTCATAAGCCGCGCATGTCTCACCCCCGAGGATGAAAAATCCCCCCTACCCCCCTTTACTAAGGGGGGGGTTGGGGGGATTGGTTTTTACGGGTCCGCCTGCGGCTGCCAAAAAACCCGCTGCGGGGAAATCGGTATGAGTGGAAATCAAACCGGTGACCGGCGACCCGCCCGTACCGCGGCAGCCTAACGATCCGTCCCGGTCCGGTAGGGGCGGGTTTAAAAACCGCCCCTACCGCATCATGGCCCTAGGGGATGATTTCCAGGGCCAGTTTCACCGTCACCTTGGCCCCCGGCTCGCCGGGAGCGGGGAACTGGATGGCCCGCACCACCTCGGTCAGACATTGGGAGAGCGGTGGGTCGGCAAGGGACATCTGCACCACCTGTTCCCCGGACATCTTGCCGTCGGGACCGACGGCAAAGCTCAAGACCATCTCATTGGGCAGCGTCATTCCGCGCTTGGCGGCCGCCGCCAGGCAATTTGCCATCTCGGAGAGTTTGGCCTTCAAGGCCTGACTCACCGCGACTTCCTCCAGGTTCCCCTTGATCCCCGTCTCCTTGATCTTAATTTTTATCTTGACCTTGCCCGCCGGGGCCACTCCTTCTTCCTTGCCGGACGGCCGCGGCGTTGCGGTGAGCGGCTCTTCCGAGGGGCGAGGCGCCCGCATCGCCGTGTCATAATAGCCGGCGCCGGGCCGTCCGGGGGCCCGAGTCATAGCCTTCATCCGCACGGGGCCCCCGCCGCCCACGGCCAGGTCCGAGACCCCCTCGGGCAGCGGCAGGGGTTGCTTCACCGTCACCACCTGGCCGTCGGCCCGCTTCACCTTATCCACCGCCACGAAGGAGGTGTAGGCGGTCATGAGGCTGTACTTCAAACCCAGGTCCGTGACCTGTTTGGCCGTGGCGCTGGCCACCTCGGGTCCGGCCAGGTCGGAGAGGCGCAGGATGCGGTGGCGGGCCCACAGGAGGCGCAGGGCCGCGTTGTCGGGGCTGGATTTGTCCGCCGTCACCTGGATTTTCTTTTCATAGGGTTCGGCGGCGGTGTCCCCCCTGACCACCACGGCCCCGCCGGGGGCGCCCCGGTATTTCCCCAACATCACCAGGGGCCGCTGGGCGAACAGATCGGGGAGGGCCTGGGGCTCCAGGTCATAGGCATCGAAGCCTTCAAAGTCAACCTTGATCTTGGTGAGGACCGGACTCTCGATGTACTGGCGGAAACGGGCCGCCTGCCGGGCCGCCTCCCCCTGGTTCAGGACCACGAAGGGCTCGCCCATGCCGGCCCGGGCCATGCCCTGGATAAGGTGCCGGTTTACCGCGGTGCCGATGCCGAAGGCAAAGAGGTTGGCCTCGCCCAGGCTCTTGCGGATGAGCTCGAAGGTCTGGGGCTCCACGTGGACGTAGCCGTCCGTGGCCACCACCACGATGCGGGAGGTCTTGGGGGTCCGGGGCAGCGCCAGGGCCTTGCGCAAGGCCGCCAGGATCTCGGTGCCGCCGCCCCCGGGCCGGGCGTTGATGAAGTCCTGGGCTTTTTTCTTGTTCGCCTCGCTGGCCGGCAGGGAGCCGCTCTCCGAGAGCACCGCGGCGCCGCTCTCAAAGAGCAGCACGTTGATGTAGTCCTGGGGCTTGAGATTGGTGATGATGTCCTTCATCAGGGCCTTGGCGGTCTCCAGGGGAAAGCCGTGCATGGAGCCGGAGACATCCACGATGAAGACGTATTCCCGGGGGACTACCGCTTCTTTTTTGACCCGGGCCGGCGGCTCCATCATCAGGAGGAAAAAGTTTTCCTCCTGGCCCGGGTACAGGAGCAGGCCGGTCTCGATCTTCTGGTCGGCCAGGGCGTAGCGCAGGACAAAGTCCTTGTTGCCGGCGGTGGCTTCGTCCTTGACCTTGACCTGGGCCACGGTCTTGCCGTCATATTTTATCTCCACGTCGTGGCTGGGGCTGGCCAGCTTGACCAGGGGCAGGGCGCTCCTGACCTCCAGGCCGAGGCCGTAGGTGTAGGGCGGGGCGACGCCCTGGCGCAGATAGGGATTCTGCACCCATTTCTCCGTGTCCAAGGCGCCTTGGGCCGCCTGGTTGGAGTACCTGGGGCCCACCACCGTGGGCAGGATGAACTCGTAGACGTTGTCCTCCGGCTCCAGCAGCTCCATGTAGCTCAGCTCCACCTTCACCTGGTCGCCCGGCAGGATATTGGCCACGTTCATCTGGAAGACGTTGGGCCGCTGCTGCTCCAGGAGCGAGGTGGTCTTGCCTTCCTTCTTGGCGGCCTCGTAGGTTTCCCTGGCATGCTGGCGCTCCATGATCTGGGCCTCGATGATGCGCTCGCCCACGGTCATGCGCATGGCGTGCACCGCCGCCCGGGTGGAGGCCGGGAAGACGTAGATGGCTTCCAGGGCCTTTTTGCCCTGGTTTTGATAGACCTGGGTGAGTTTGACCCCGGCCACCACCCCGGCGATCTTGACGTCGGCCCGGGTGCTCTTCAAGGGCAGGGCGTCGGTTTCCGAATCCTCGCTCAACACCATGAAGTAAGGGGACAGGGTCTGGTCCTTGCCGCTTGGGGCCTCGGCCAAGTTCTCGGTCGCCGGCGGACGGGAAGCCACGGTAAGCAGGCAAACGATTACCAAAGGTAGCATCAAGATGACGTTGCGGCACAACTTTCTCATTCTTTCACCCGCCTGGTTAAGATTTGTAAGCCGGATCGGCCCTTATCCAATTTAGATTAAAAGGGACCGCCTGGCGTTAACAAGTTCTTTCAGGTAGAAAAAATCCACCTTCCTACCATCTTAACAGGGCCGCGGCGCCCCTGCAATTTTGTTTGACAGACCTGACTCAGATTAATATATTTCAAATGTCAAGGCGGTGTAGCTCAGTCGGTTAGAGCATGCGGCTCATATCCGCAGTGTCCGGGGTTCAAGTCCCTGCACCGCCACCAATTATTTAACGTCCTTATAAGGGGAGGGTGGATTAGTTATGAAAAAAATCGTTACCTTGGCCAGCGTAGGGGTTTTCCTGCTGAGCCTCCAGGGGGCGTCCCTGGGCCAGGAAAAAGAGAAGGCCCCGGCGCCGCCGGCGGCGCCCCCGGCGGTGGAGAAACCCGTGGCCCCTGCGCCTGAAGTGAAGGCGCCGGCAAAGCAAGAGGCGGCCAAAGAAACCAAAAAGGCCAAAAAAACCACCAAAAAAACCACCAAAAAAACCAAGAAGCCCAAAACCAAAACGAAAAAGGCCAAACCCGAAGAGTAAAATCATTACTTGACCATTGCCGGGATTCGCCCGCGAATCCCGGCAATGGCATGGCTTAAACCTGGGAGGAGTTCAGGGATAGCTTATGAATAAGTTCGTTACTTTGGCCACGGTGGGGATATTCCTGTTGAGCCTCCAGGGGGCGCAGGCGCAAAAAGAAGTGGAACCGCCCGCCGTTCCTCCCATGCTGGAGGGGCAGCGGCCGCTGGCTCAGCCGGAGACCAGGGAGCCGACCGCTCCCAAGAAGACGGATGAAGAAAAGGCCAAGCCTAAAGGCAAGGCTAAGGCCCAAAAAGGGCAAGACGGCAAAAAGGTTCAAAAAAAGGCCAAGGTCAAGGCCGACGACAAGAAGAAGTCAGCCAAGACGGCCAAAAAGACCCAAAAGACCCCGAAGAAGGACAACAAGAAAAAGCAGCCGGCAGCCGAACCCAAGGCCGGCCCCCAGGAAGAATAGTTCACTGCACCCAAATTCTCAGCCGAGGGGAGGTAGAACCCCATGAAACTTATAGGGAAGGCAGCCATTCTCGGGTTGGTGATCCTCTTCGCCTGGTCCACCGGGGCTCTGGCCGCGGAGAAGGGGTTTTTGTGGGACGGCACTCATTGGAAAGACATGACCCCGGAGCTCAAGGTGGCTTATGTCAAGGGAATCGGCAATATGGCCGATTTTGAGACTGCGACCGGGGGCGCCGGCCGAGCCTTCTGCATCTCCAAGGGGTTTGTGGACGAACTCAAGACCAAGACTGTGGCCCAGGTGGTGGTCGAGGTGGACGATTTCTACGATGAAAATCCCGGCAAGGAGTCGACTCCGGTCATCGAAGTGATCCTCCGGAAGTCCACCAAGCTCTGCCCGCCTGAAGCGGCACCGGAGAAAAAGAAATGAGAACCGCAAGTCTGCTGGTATTGGCCGCAGTATTGCTCGTGGGGCTGGCGTCTCAGGTGAACGCCGCTCCGGACCGGGCTTTCCTGTGGGATGGCGAGCATTGGAACCAAGTGCCCTTGGACGGCAAAATCGGCTACATCTTCGGCATGGGGAATCTGGCTGACTTCGAAGTGGCCGCCGGCGGCGGCCGGGGCCGGTCGGCCTGCATCTCCAAGGCCTTCGTGGACGAACTGAAAAGCCGAACCGTAATGCAAATCGTCCAGGAAGTGGACAAGTTCTACCAGGAAAACCCCGGCAAATTGAAAACTTCCGTCATCGAGGCAGTGCTCCTGCGATGCACCTCGGTTTGCCCTCCAGAAAGTACGGGCGGAGCCAAGAAGAAATGACTAGGACGATGGTGGTGGTATTGGTGGCCGCCCTGGCCTTGGGCGGCTGTTCCGGCATGTCTAACACCCAGCAGCGGGTGGTGAGCGGCGGCGCCATCGGCGCCGGCAGCGGCGCTCTCATCGGCTGGGCCGCAGGCTGCCCCGGCTGCGGCGCCGCCATCGGCGGCGGGGCCGGGCTGCTGGGCGGCTACGTCTACGACCAATACGAAAAATCCCAAGGCCGCCCCTAAGCGCTGATCGGCCGCGTGGTGGTAAGGGGGGCAGGCCGGTTTTTCTCCTGGCCCCGGCCTCAACCCCCCTGCCCCCCAAGGGCGGGCAGGGCGGAGCCGGGACTCGCGCCTCCCATCCCCTTTGGGTTCATAGGGGTTGCGGAGCTTTGCCCCAAAGTGGCGAAATCCGCCGCATCAACCGATTAGGGGGG
>JBGPBR010000019.1:0-12170 GCA_041481325.1 Desulfobaccia bacterium | reverse complement strand
TTGATATGGGAAATCCCAGTTAATAAAGTCCACGCCGTACTTGTCCCATTCCCAGGTGCACTGGCCTTTGCCGGTCTGGGCGTTTTTGACGATGCCTTTTTCCACCTTGACCACCCCTTCGGATTGCAGTCCATCGAGCTTGCCCTGGTTCATATTGAACTCGTCACGTCGCTGAATAAAGCGATCCCTTAAATCTTCCTGCAGATTTTGCAACTCCTTACCCTTCAGGCCGGTTTGTTCCGCCAGCGCTTCCGCGGACGGGGGCAGCTTGGGTTGAAAATGGGCCACCAGGCCGTTGGTTTCCGGGGGCATGCCGAGATAATGGTCCAGGTCATTGACCGTCTTATTTTTCAAGAATTCAGGTTTAGGCTCGGCCAGCCGCGATTCGATGAGTTCGGCTTGGCGTTTGGTGGTAGGCCGATACATTACGGAGACGTCCATCTCGTCGGCCACGGTCTGGGCGTGGGCCAGGGCGTCGTCCCGTATCCCTTTGAGGTTGGGCGGCTTGTCCGCCGGGGTGTACATCTTCTGGTCTTTGTCGTTCACTGCCTCCAACAGACTGGGCGGCTTCTCGGCGGCCGTCCCCGCTTGGGCCCGGTTTCGCAGCCCCTCACCGTAGGTTTCGCCTTTCGGGGGTACGCCACCCGGGCCGCCCCCAACTGCCTTCGTTCCTTTGGCGGCGTCATCGCCCAGGGCTTCACTGGCCCTAACTATATTAGGGTCATCGGCCACGGCTGCTCCGCCCTTAACGGCCTTGGAGCTGTCGGCCACCTTGTCGCTGGCCTTGACTGCCCTGGAGCCATCGGCCACCGCGTCCCCGGCCCTGGCGCCTTCGGCCACGACTTCGCCGCCCTCAAGGGTTTTCGCCCCTTTGGAAATGGCCTCGCCCGCCTCAAGTGCTTTCGCCCCTTTGGCGCCTTCGGCCGCGACTTCGGCCCCCTTGACCACCCGGCCGCCGACCCCCAGGCCCGCTACGTCCAACTCCACCATGCCCAGGGAAAGGAGGCGCTCTCCCAGGGATTTGTTGGAATCAATTACTCCCAACAAATTGTCAAATAGAACCGCTTCCGCGATGGCCGCGGCTCCTTCGGCGTATTTGCCGGGATTTTTATAAACATCGGCCGCGGTCTCCCCGTACCACTCGCCCACCTTTTGGGTGGAACCCACTGGATCCGTGAAGATGTTGGTTAACGTCCCGAAGTAAGCTTCGGCCGCCACTTCGGTCGCTTCTCCTGCCGCTTTCCAATTCTCTGGATTAGTTACCCCCTCATAGGCGGAGTTGACGGCGCCGGCTATTTCACCGGGCAGACCCGCCACATCGTTAGCGGCACCGCTGCCGAAATCAGACCAGAATTCTGGGTCGGTTGCCAAGCCGGCGATTTCACCGGGCAGACTGGTGACATTGTCGGCGACACCGCTGCCGAATTCAGAGCCCCAGTTCTTGATCCAGCCCGACCAGGAATTGGCCTCCTCGGACTCCTGCTGGGCCACGGCCTGGTTGGCGACGAGATTGGCGTACTCCTCCGGGGTCATGCCTTTAGGTGCATTCCCGGCCTTTGACTCAGCCTCCTGCTGGGCTACGGCCTGATTGGCGTAGAAATCGGCGGCCTGTTCCGGGGTCATGCCTTTGGGTGCATCCCCGGGTGTGGCATCGGCCTCCTCCCCAGCCGACGGCAGGGGTGTCTTGTCGCCTTTTGGGGATGTGCCGGACGGTGCCACGGCCTGGTTGGCGACGAGATTGGCGTACTCCTCCGGGGTCATGCCTTTGGGTGCATCCCCGGGTGTGGCATCGGCCTCCTCCCCAGCCGACGGCAGAGGTGTCTTGTCGCCTTTTGTGGATGTGCCGGATTGTGCCACGGCCAACGGGTCCCCCCCAGCCATGTCGTTGCTTGGCGGCCCAGGCCAGCCGGGGAGCGGCGGCTGATCCTTGGGTGGAGCTAATCGTCCTCCGGGCATATCGGCGCCCGGGGGGGCAATGGCTCCCCACCAGGGAACTGACGGGGGCCGACCGGCATCGCCGGGCTTGTACGAGGTGGTTGGATAGCCAGGTCCGCCTGTCGCCACGGTGCCCGCCGGGACTCCGCCAACCCCTTTCGACCCGGCGCTCGGCTGGGTGCCGGTAGAACCTCCCGACCCAGTACCCGGCTGGACGCCGGCAACCCCCGCCGACCCGGCGCTCGGCTGGGTGCCGGCCGCGCCTGTAGCTACGGGGGTCGTCGACGCCGCGGCCGGCGTCCAGTAGGGCTTACCCCCAGACCAGCCGGTGGGGTTGCCGTATTTCCCCAGCAGCTTGGCCGCTAAGGCATCATAGTCCTTGTCGAATTTCTCCCAGTATCCAGGCCCGGGACTTTCGGGAGCACCATAGTAGCGATTGTACAGGTCATTGATCTGGGCCTGTTCCTGGGCGTTGGGCACCTGGCCTTTGTTGGTGGGTTGGCCGGGAGCCGGGGGGGTGCTCGCCGCGGTAAACGGCGGCGGCGGTTTACTGGCGGTCGCCGGGGTGGTCCCGGCTGCGGGGGCTCCCGTAGTCTTGCCGGTGGTGGTACCGGTGGCGCCGGCATCCCCAGCCTTTCCGGCTACGCTGGCAATCTTTGCTGGACCGGCGCCTTGCTGGGATGAGGCTCCGGTGGTCACCTTGGCGGTAACCGGCGTCGTCGCTGGTTCTTTGCTCGCCGCAGTTTTGGACGTCAGCGGCGCCGGGCTATCGGTCTTTGCCGTAGCCTGCGCGGCGGCTTCTTTGGCGGCCTTCCCCGAGGCTATAGCGGCTTCTTTGGCAGCCTTCTCCGAGGCTATAGCGGCGGTTCTCCTGGAGGCTTCTTCCCTGGCAGCCTGCGCGGCGGCTTCTTTGGCGGCCTTCCCCGAGGCTATAGCGGCTTCTTTGGCGGCCTTCTCCGAGGCTATAGCGGCGGTCTTCTCCGAAGCTACAGCGCCGGTCTTCTCCGATACTTCATTGACGGCTTTCTTCCCGTCGGCAGCGGCCCCCGTAGCCTTTCCGGTGGCGCCGGCTTGCGCCAGCCTCATTTTCATAAGTTCAGACGCGCTAGACCCCTGGGTGCTGCTACCCTTGCTTGTCCCGGTGGCCGCCTTGGCGGTAACCGGCTTTGGCGCTGATTTTGGGCTCACCGCGGTCGTAGACTTAAGCGGCGCGCTGCTGGCGCTCTGCGCGGTTGTGGACGGTGCAGGCGAGGTCTTGGCGACCGTCGGGGAGGGGCCTGGCCGGGGCGCCGGCTTGGCAGACGCCGCAGGGGAAGCAGGCAGCGCCCCTGGTTTGGCGAACGTCCCTGGAGGGGCAGATTTCGCAGGCGATGACTTGGTGTATCCCGAGGTGGTAGCTGGCCGGGGCGCCGGGCTGCTGTACCCCCGGGAGGGAACTGACTGGCGCGCTGACTTGGGCGCCATCGGGGGCGAGGCGTATGCGGCCGCCGGCTTGCGCATCGTCGGGGTGGTGGCGGGCTTGGTCGCCGGCCGGCGCGTCGTCGGCGCCGCGGCGGGTTTAGGCGCCGGCTTGATCGTGGTGGCGGGGGCGGGCCGCGACACCGGTCGGCCTTTATATTTCGGGTCCACCTGAGAATGGGCCGGCTGCGGCAGCAGAACCCAGCCCAGGGACAGGGCCCAGAAAAGCACCAGGCCACGGAATAGTTGCTTTTTCATAAGGCACCCCTTTGAGAGCATTCCTTTCCTCAGGGAAGAGATGGCTTCCCGTCTTGAAACTTAGGCTGCAGACTATTGCGAGGCTCTTATGCGTCTAGCCTTATGGTCCCAGGCGGAGGAAAGAGGTCGTACCCTTTTTAGGGTTCTCCAATGGCCGGTTGCAGGACATCATCCAGCGAGGTTTGGTTGTCTGTTGGCTGAAGGCACGCTGCGACTCTCAAGGAGGGCAGATGGGAAGTTGTAGGTTCCACTCCGGAGGTGTTTGGGGCAAGGGAGCGAGGATTGGCCGCCCGGATCGGAAAATGGCAGCCACCTGCATCGCGATCTTTTCTATTACGGGCCAAGCCGGGGGGCGGTCTCTGGCTCAGGGTTTCGGGGCTCTGGGCGAGAAAAAGCCGGAAAATGGCAGATGTCTGGGTCTTGGGGGTGAGGCTGAGAATACGACATGACTGGCTGCGGCCTAAGGCAGGCATGGAGTCGTTCTCAAGTGGGGGTGCCCCCCACTTTATTTATTAGCAGCCGCTGAAATTATGCTGTGGCGGAAAATCACCTTTCGAAGATACTGATTTATTTTCCCTTTAAAATATCTGCGATAAAATGTCAATAGAAAATTTTGAGCCAAGGAGAACAGTCCAGGTTGTCTTGCATTTCAATGGGGAAGGGCGAAGGTTAAAACTCCCCGACGGTTTCTCTCATAACTAAACCGACCTCACCCTGACCGCCGCCGAAGTGGTGCAAAAGTATTTGGGCCGCTGGTCCATTGAAGTGTTTTTCAAAGAGGCCAAGCAGCGCCTGGGGCTTGGTCAAGAGCAGGGCCGGTCCTTTGCCGCCCAGGTGTTCTCCATCACCCGGGCCTTTTTCCGTTACAGCCTGCTGGCCTACCTCCTGGAGCACGATGACCAGTCGCAGACCATCGGCGAGATGTTCCGCCAACTGGAAGAAGAGACCGGCAAGCTCACCTTCCTGGAGCGGCTGTGGCAATATCTCGCCACTTTCCTGAAAACTGTGTTAAACACCCTGGCCCATTTTTGTGATCCAGGACCACAATTTCGAGCTTATCTCGACGCTATCACCAATACTTTCAACCAGTTCCCACCACTTCAGGGGTGCGAAACTTGAGTTTATAAGTAGAAGAAGATTTATTTCTTTTGGCTGGATTTTTTGGAGATATGGTGGAAAAAATAATTCCAAAGGGTTATAGTTTTAAGTACCTGATTCAGGTGGGCCTTGCCGGGGCCGCCGCCAAGGCGACGGCATTCCGGCGGATCGCCGCCACTTTGCTCGAGAAGATCCTCAATAACGGCTTTGGGGGAGATGAACGCCATTCCGGACGCAGACCAACTCAAGGAGATCGCCCGCCAGATTCGCCTCGACATCATCGAAATGCTGTTCCAGGCCGGTTCCGGACACCTGGGCGGATCACTCTCGGCCGCCGACATCCTGGTGGCCCTGTTTTTCGGTGAAATGCGCCTGAACCCCGAAGACCGCTGCCGGCCTGACCGGGACCGGTTCATCCTCTCCAAGGGACACGGGGCCCCGGCCTATTACGCGGTCCTGGCCCGCCTGGGATACTTCCCCCGGGAAGAGCTCTTCACCCTGCGCCGCTTCGGCAGCATCCTCCAGGGGCATCCCGATTCCGCCTGCACCCCCGGGGTGGAGATTCCCACCGGGTCCCTGGGCCAGGGACTGTCCATCGCCAACGGCCTGGCCCTGGCGACGCGCCTGGACGGCCACCGCGGCCGGGTCCACCTCCTGCTGGGCGACGGCGAAGTCCAGGAGGGCCAGATCTGGGAAGCGGCCATGACCGCGGCCCACTACGGCCTGGACAACCTGGTGGCGGTCATGGACCGGAACCGCCTGCAGATCGACGGCCACACCGCCGAGGTTATGAGCATCGAGCCTATCGCCGACAAGTGGAAAGCCTTCGGCTGGCACACCCTGGAGGTGGACGGCCACAGCATCCCCGAGTTGCTGGCGGCCTTCCAGACCTGCCGGGCCGTCAAGGGGCGGCCCAGCATGATTGTGGCCCACACCGTCAAGGGCAAAGGCGTCTCCATTTTCGAAGGCCAGAAAAAATACCACGGCGTAGCCCCCAACGAAGAGGAATACCGCCAGGCGTTGAAAGAGCTGGGGGCGGCCTGAGGGGGCGGCCTGACCCTCGGCGTCCGGGCCCGGGAATTCTGCCGCCGGGACTCCCGGGCGTAAAGGCCGCAACAATTTTATTAAGCAGGCGTAGGGGCCCAACTGCGCCCCGTAACCGGAGGTTGGCGGCCACCGAGGCTAGCGCTACCGGATTTAAGCGGCGAGGATCATCTTGTCCACCAAAGAAAGCACCCGAGTCGAATACGGCAAGACCCTGGCCAGGCTGGGGGAGGAATACGCGAATATAGTGGCCCTGGACGCGGACCTGTCCGGCTCCACCCAGACGCACCACTTTGCCAAGATCTTCAAGGACCGGTTCTTCAACCTGGGGGTGGCGGAGCAGGACCTTATGGGCACCGCCGCGGGCCTGGCCCTGGGAGGCAAGATCCCCTTTGCCAGCACTTTCGCCATGTTCGCCACCGGCCGCGCCTGGGAGCAGATCCGCCAGACCATCGCCTACGGCAACCTCAACGTCAAGATCGTGGCCTCCCACGGCGGCCTGACGGTGGGCGAGGACGGCGGCTCCCACCAGGCCCTGGAGGACCTGGCCCTGATGCGCATCCTGCCCAACATGGTGGTTCTGGTGCCGGCGGACGGCCCCGAGACCCGGGCCATGACGCGCTGGGCCGCGACCTATCAGGGACCGGTCTACATGCGCACCGGCCGCATGACCCTGCCGGTGATCTACGACGACCACTACCGTTTCGAGCCGGGCCGGGGCTCGGTGCTACGGGAAGGCAAAGACGTGACCCTCATCGGCATCGGGGTCATGGTCCACGCCTGCCTTGAGGCCGCGGCGACGCTGGCCGCGGCAGGCCTGGCCGCCCGGGTGGTCAACCTTTCCTGCCTGAAGCCCCTGGACTGGGAACTCATCGTGGACTCCGCCCGCGTCACCGGTGCGGTGGTCACCGCGGAAGAACACATGGTCACCGGAGGCCTGGGCAGCGCGGTGAGCGAAGTTCTCAGCGAGCACTTCCCGACCCCCCTGAGGCGCATCGGCGTCCGGGATATTTTCGGGACCTCGGGGAAACCGGAACAACTACTCAAGCACTACGGCCTGACGGCCGATGAGATAACCGCGGCGGCCCACCAGGTCTGCCGCCGCAAGACGGATAATCGGACGGCTGCCGCCGGCCGCTAGGTGCCGCCTGCGGCGCTACAGGGGAAAATTTAAGCACGTGGAAAACCTCAGACCACCCCAAAACCGAAAGCCCGGGCCGGCCGGTTTAGCCCGTCGGCTGCTGTTGATTCTCCTGGTCCTGGCCCTGGCAGCCAGCTTTGCTCTCCCGGGGCAGACGACCCAGACTCAAAGTTATGACTCCCTGCGCCTGTTCACCGAAGCCCTGTTCGAGATCTCCCAGAAGTACGTGCACCCCAAGAGCGAAGAAGAAATGATTTACGGCTCCCTCCGGGGCATGATGAACTCCCTGGACCCGGACTCTTTTTTCCTCACCCCCCAGGAATACCGGGACTTTACCAGCGGGCAGAAGACTCAGCTGGCAGAGGCGGGCCTGGAGTTGATCCTCAAGGACAACCTCCTCACCGCGGTCTCGGTTATTGCAGGCGGCCCGGCGGCCAAGGCCGGGATGCAGCCCGGGGACCATATCTTTAAGATCGACGGACAACTGGTGCGCAATCTCACCACCCAGGAGGCGGCCCGCCGCTTCAAGGGGGCGGTCGGGACCCGCATCCAGCTCCAGGTGTTGCGCAACGGCCAGGTCAAACCCCTGGATCTCACCCTGACCCTGGAGCCCCTGGGGGTCAGCACCGTGACCACCAAATACCTGAAAGATTCCTTTGCCTACCTCAGGGTGCAATTTTTCAACGAAGATACCCCCCGGGAGCTGGATACGGCCCTGAAGACCATGAAGCGCCACCGGCCCCCGGTCAAGGGCCTGGTCCTGGACTTGCGCCACAATGCCCGGGGAGGACTGGAGGAAGCGGTGCGCAGCGCCTCGGTGTTCCTGGGGGATAAAGAGATCGTCTCCGCCAGGGGACGCGCCCAGAAGAACGGGGAAACCTTCCAGGGCAAGGACCGGGATCTGGTCTTTAAGCCGCCCCTGCCCACGGTGGTGCTGGTGGACGAAGGCACCGCCCGGGCGGCGGAAATCCTGGCCGGGGCCCTGAGAGACCAGGCCCAGGCCACGCTTCTCGGCGCCAATACCCTGGGGCTTTGCGGCCTCACCAAAGTCCTGCCGCTTAAGGACGGCTCCGCCTTGGTGATAACGGTGGCCCAATGTTACACCCCCCGAGGCCAGAAGATCCAGGGCAAAGGCCTGGAGCCTGAAGTGGCGGGCCGCAAGCCCGCGGATGAGGGCAACCAGAGGCTCACCAAGCCCCTGCCCATAGAGCAGGACCCTTGGGTGCTACAGGCGATGGAGGTCCTCACTCACGGCAAACCGAGCCAGGTGGCCAAAAAGGAAGAAGATTAGCGGAGCTTTGGCAGCCGCAGGCTTTACCGCGCCTGCACAGGCTGGAAAACCTGTGACCCCGATTTGTCGGAATTTTTCGGAACCGTAGATTGGCAACCAGGAAAAAATTTAACGCTTTCAAGTGGCGGCATTTCGCCGGGATTTACCAAGCCCGCTACCAAAACCCAGGATAAGACAATGGCACCCAAGAAATGGTTTCTCTGCGGTTCGGTCTTCGTCGCCTTGCTGCTCAGCCTCGCTTGCTGGCAAGCAGCCCTGATGGCCGCGCCGCCTTTAATCCCGGGGGCCACGGTCCCCACCGCTCCCGGCCCCGAATCGGCTTTTCCCTTTACGCCCGTCAGCGAAGCCAAGCTCAAAGTCTTCGCCCAGACCCTGGCCCTCATCGAGGAGCATTATCCGGAACCCAAGACCACCAAGGACCTGGTTTATGGCGCCTTGCAGGGCGCGGTGGGCACCCTGGACCCCCATTCCTCCTTCATGACCCCCGAGGAATTCAAGGAACTGCAGATTGAGACCAAGGGCAAGTTCAGCGGCATCGGCATCGAAATCACCTTGAAGGACAGAATCCTCACCGTGGTCTCGCCCATCGAAGGGACCCCGGCTTACCAGGCCGGCATCCAGGCCGGGGATCAGATCCTCAAGATCAACGGCGCCCCCACCAAGAACATCACCCTCATAGAGGCGGTGAGAAAGATCCGGGGGAGCAAGGGAAGTAAGGTGATCCTTACCATCAACCGGGAAGGGTTCGCCAAACCCAGGGATTTCGCCATCACCCGGGAGATCATTCCCATCCGCAGCGTCAAAGCCCGCATCCTGGACGGCGGCATTGGCTACGTCCGGGTGGCGAACTTTCAGGACCAGACGGACCACGACCTGCAAGCCTTCCTCAAAAAGATGCGGCAGAAACTGGTGCCCTTCAAGGGCCTGATCCTGGATTTGCGCAACGATCCAGGCGGTCTTCTGGACCAGGCGGTCCGGGTGTCCGACGAGTTCCTACCCTCGGGGTTGATCGTCTATACCGAGGGCCGCAACCGCCAGCAGACCATGCGCTTTTACGCCCGCCCCAGGGGGGAAGCCAAATTAGCCTCAGTGCCCATGGTGGTGCTCATCAACGAGGGCAGCGCCTCGGCCTCGGAGATCGTGGCCGGCGCCCTGAAGGACCAACACCGGGCCCTCATTGTCGGTACCAAGAGCTTCGGCAAGGGTTCGGTCCAGACCATCATCCCCCTGGAAGACGGCTCCGCCCTGCGCCTGACCACGGCCCTGTATTACACCCCCAGCGGCATCACCATCAACGAGAAGGGCATCGAGCCCGACGTGGTGGTGGACGAGAAGCCGCTGCCCAAGGACAAGAGCGTCAAGACGCTCCGGGACGAAGTCATGGCCCGGCATATGCGCAAGGAAGGCCTGACGGACAAACCCTGGAACCAGCCCGTCACCCAGGAAGAACTGGACCGGGACCTGCCCTTGAAAAAGGCGGTGGAAGTGCTCAAAAACTGGCCGCCCAAGAAACTGGCCCAAAAGCCCTGAAAAGACGCTTTTCGGTTTTCGCTAAAAACTTAAGAATGGTTGGGGCCCATGTTCATTTCCCCCTTTTCTAGGGGGCGAGAGGGACTTTTATTCTGAAAATTTGTTATCTTCGCCTTCTCCTGCCCTTTTAAACTTCCTGGACCCTAATTTACCTTACAACTAGGCCCTCTTCCGGACTAAAAATGTCTTCTTCCTTTAACCGAAAAGCCTTAACCGAAAACCGAAAACCGCCGGCAAGCCCTTTGGGCTTGCCCCTGGTGGCCATCATCGGCCGGGCCAACGTGGGCAAATCCACCCTGTTCAACCGCATCACCCAGTCGTCCCGGGCCCTAGTGGCCGACATTCCGGGGGTGACCCGGGACCGCCACTACCGGGAGGTAGCCTGCGAGGACCGCACCTTTATGCTGGTGGACACCGGCGGCCTGGCGGGGGGGGCTGAGGGGGCGAGGAGCGACCCGGAGTTGGGCGAGCAGGTGCGGCGCCAGGCCGAGGCCGCAGTGGCCGAAGCCGACGTCATTATCCTGGTGATGGACGGCCGGGCCGGCCCCCTGGAGGATGACGGCGAGGTGGTGGATTATCTGCGCCGCACCGGTAAGCCGGTCCTGCTGACGGTGAACAAGATGGACCATGCGCGGCTGGAAGGCCAACTGGCGGATTTCTACCGCTTCGGCCTGGCCCCCGTCTTTCCGGTGTCCGCGGCCCACGGCCTGGGGGTGGGCGCCCTGCTGGAGGCCCTGGCGGCCCAGCTCCCGGAACCCGGCGAGGAGGCCGCCACGGCCCCCGGGGTCCGGGTGGCCATCCTGGGCCGGCCCAACGTAGGCAAGTCCTCCTTCATCAACCGCTTCCTGGGGGAAGAGCGGCTCCTGGTGAGCGATCGCCCCGGCACCACCCGGGACACCATCGACATCTCCCTGGCATACGAAGGCCAGGATTACGTCCTGGTGGACACCGCCGGGCTGCGCCGCCCCAGCCAGGTGGGGCGGCAGGGCCTGGAGCGCCAAATGGTTTTAAAGAGTATCCGGGCCCTGGGCCGGGCCCAGGTGGCAGTCCTCATGCTGGACCCGGTGGAGGGCCTCACCGGCCAAGACCTGCGCATCGCCGGCCTCATCGAGGACCACGGCAAGGGCTGCCTGATCCTGGTGAACAAATGGGACCTGGTGCCCAGAGACCCCCAGGTGCGCCGGGAAATCCTGGACCGCATCGGGGTGGGCCTGGAGTTTATGGCTTATGTCCCGGTGCTGCCGGTGTCGGTCAAAACCGGGTACAATCTCACCAAAGTCTTTCCCCTCATCAATGAGATCCATGGCCAGGGCGGCAAGCGCCTGGGCACCGGGGCACTGAACGTCCTGCTCAAAGAGCTTACCGACCGGGTGCCGCCGCCCCGTTACCGGGGGCGGCCGGTAAAATTCTATTACCTGACCCAGCCGGAGGTCCATCCCCCCACCTTTATCGCCTTCACCAACTACCCCCAGGGAGTGCCGGAACACTACCGCCGCTATTTGGTGAATCAGCTCCGGGAACGGGCGGCTATCCCCTACGCCCCGGTGCGCCTGTATTTCAAGGGCCGGCAGCGCCGCTCTTCCTGACCGGCGGGCCGACGGCAGGCGGTTAATTGCCCTGCCCCACCGCCCTCTTTTCTTGGGCGGCACCGGCTTCCAGCTTAATAAAAATTGCAAATTATGGCGTAGTTACGGTAGAATGGTTGTTGCACGGCGACCAGGCCGTGGCCCCCCGGGACCCGGCTCTCCTGGAGTTCGCCCCGGAGGATTATTCCGCCGGCCTGTCCGATATAGAAACAGACCTGCTCATCCAGGCCGTCATCAAAACCGAGGAGGTAATCAAGGCCCGCCGACTCAAACTCACCTTGGAGCAAAAAGCCCGTCTCTATGTCAAAGTCTACGACGACTGCCGGGCCGCTCATGAGCGCCCCAGCCACATCCACGTTGAAAAGGCTTTATATTTTCGGGATTAGGAGGGTCGCCGCATGTTTCAAATTAATAGATTCTTGGTTTTTGTTCTGATGCTCGGTTTCTTGTCCGGCTGTGCCTCCGTCGGTCGCAAGATTGACCAATCTTCGGCCGATAAAATTGAGAAAGGCAAGACCACCAAACAAGAGGTCATCACCCTCCTCGGCTCTCCCGACCGAATAACCCGCCGCGCTAATGGCGACACCATGTTTTCTTATAAATACGCCCGCGCCACCGCCAAGCCCGCGACCTTCATTCCTATCTTCGGCCCCCTGGTGGGCGGCGCCAATGTGCAACATCAGTTTTTTATAGTGCTTTTCGGTGCTGATGGAGTAGTGAAAGATTATATTAGTTCCCAGGGGTCTACGGAAACCGACAGGGGTTTTGCCACCGGCAGCCGGCCGGCGATCCCGGAAGTTGAACAGGATAAAAGGCCCAAATAGATTTA
>JBGPBR010000018.1:0-12393 GCA_041481325.1 Desulfobaccia bacterium | reverse complement strand
TCAAAAAATATCGAAATTTCAGCAGCTTTCTCTTTTGTAGTAAAAAATATTTTCTCATCTCTGGCTTTTCTTTTATTTTTTTTTGACATGTTTAAGTCTCTAGTCTTGTATAGTTTATTATTGTAAAAATTGATATTTTACTACAACTCTTCTATCACAATCTCACTATTAGTATAAACACACAGCGACGCGGCGATGGTCATGGCCTCCCGGCAGATGTCCGCCGGCGGGAGCTCCGTATGGGCCATCAGGGCCCGGGCCGCGGCCAGGGCGTAAGGGGCGCCCGAGCCGATGGCCATCACCCCTTCGTCCGGCTCGATGACGTCCCCGGTGCCGGAGATGAGGTAGGCCCCGCCCGCGTCCACCGCCAGGAGCATGGCCTCCAGGCGCCGCAGGATGCGGTCGGTGCGCCAATCCTTGGCCAGCTCCACCACCGCCCGGGTGAGGTTGCCCTGGTGGGCTTCCAGCTTCGCCTCCAGGCGGTCGAAGAGCGTCAGGGCGTCGGCCGCGGCCCCGGCGAACCCCACGATGATCTTGCCGTGGTAAAGCCGGCGCACCTTTTTGGCCCGCTGCTTCATCACCATGTCGCCCAGGCTTACCTGGCCGTCGCCGGCCACGGCGACTTTATCGCCCCGGCGCACCATCAAGATGGTGGTGCCGCGAAATTTGTCATCATTCATAATCATTATTGCCAGGCCTTATCCGCTAATCGCCGGGAGTCGAAAAAAGGGAATAATTTTCCGCCGGTTCCCCAGTCGTGGCTAGAAGCTATCGCAAAACCTCTTTCTCTGTCATCCTGAACGCAGTGAAGGATCTCAAGTCTCTTAAAATATGAGATTCTTCGCTTCCCTCAGAATGCATTTTTTTGAAATGAGGTCTTGCAACAGCTTCAAGGCCCCTTCCAACGGTGCCCAAGCGGAGCTTGGGGAAAAATTTGCGTTCCCAAGCCGGAGCTTGGGAACGAGGGAAAATGTGGTGGGCACCGCCCACCAATTTATCCTTGCCATCCTGGGGCAGGCTTATAGCCATAGGGCGTGCCGTGCACGCCATAAACGGCGGCCACGGGCCGCCCTATATTAAAGATTTTCCGATAAAACCTTTTCGCCTTTTCGCCTTTTCTCCCCTTATTTACTCCTGGGGTGGGCCTTGTCGTACTCCTCCATCAGATAATCCAGATTCAGATGCAGGTACCGCTGGGTGCTGGAAATGCTGGCATGTCCCAGGAGTTCCTGCACCGCCCGCAAATCCGCCTGGCCCTCCAGCAGGTGGGTGGCGAAGCTGTGGCGCAGGCCGTGGGGGCTGAGTCCCTGGGACAGGCCCGCCAGGCGGGCCCATTTTTCCACCACCCGGGCCACGGACCGGGTGCTCAGGCGCGTCCCCTTCACATTGAGAAAGAGGGCCACTTCGCGGCTATTGCCGGTCTGGGCCAAAAGTTGCTCCCGCGGGGGCAGATAGTCGGCCACCGCCTGCCGGGCCGAAGCCCCCAGGAAAGCCAGGCGCTCCTTGGCGCCCTTGCCCCAGACCCGGGCCACCCCGGCCTTGAGGTTCAGGTCAGAGAGCTTCAGCCCCGCCAACTCCGAGAGGCGCAGGCCGGCGGAATAAAAGACCTCCAGGATGGCCCGGTCCCGGCAGGACCCGAACCCGAAGTCATCGCCGCCGGTCTCACTCAACAGGTGGAAGGTCTCGTCCACCGTCAGGAAATGGGGCAGGTTTTTTTCGAGCTTGGGGGTGGGGGCCAGGCGCGCCGGGTTCTTGGCGACCACTCCCTGGCGCTGCAAATATTTAAAAAAGGTGCGCAGGGCCGAGAGCTTGCGGGCCACCGTGGCCTTGCGCCGCCCCTTGAGGCCGAAGGCCAGAAAGGCCCGCAGGTCCTTGTACCCCACGCCTCCCAGGTCCGTCGTCCCTCTGGCCTCGGAGAAAAATTCCAGGAACTGGGCGATATCCAGGCGGTAGTTCCGCAGGGTGTGGGGCGACATCTGCCTCTCCACCCGCAGGTATTGCAAAAAGTCTTCCAGATGCTCCCAGCCGCTCATAATGGCCCCGGAGTCTTCCCAGAACAAAGGTTTCCTTGAAATTTCTACATAATATCATCGATTTACCCCGGTGCCAAAGAAATTATGGAGAAATGCGGGGTTACGCATCAAACCAGACGCCGGGTTACCATATTTCCCCTCACCCCGATCCTTTCCCTAACGGGGTAGAAGGAGGACCCCACGGCAGCGCGGCCACTGATAAGAGCCCGAGGCTTGTGAAAAAATTCTCTTGACAATGGCCGCAAAAAGGGGAAAAGTCTTTTTGCCGGCCCGTCCGGCGTCAGGTGACCCTCATGGATCTAAACCATTCCCCGGGGAACTCCCAGGAGCCCTTGCTGGCTGCCTGGATAAAGTGGACCATGGACTTCTGGGAGTCCATGGCCCAAATGGGTCCCACTCCTTTGGGCCCCGGCGGCGAAGCCGAGGCCTTCTGGCAATCCGCCCTGAAGATGTGGCAGTCGTTTTTTTCCCTGCTCACGGAGCCGGAAACCGTAGCCGCGGTCTTCAAGGGCATCCGTCCGCCCTCGGAGATCATCCTGAAGATGGCCCAGGCAGGATGGGCGGGCTACTTCCATCTGCACCGGCAATGGCTGGGAGAAGGGAACGGGCGGGGGGAGGCCCTGGGAGCCTACGAGTTCGAGGACCTGGACCAGGACATCTTCAAAATCTGCTCGGAAATCTACGAAAAGGACTTCCGGCAGTTGCTGAAACTGCCCCAGATAGGCTTGACCCGCCTCTCCCAGGAGCGCACCAGCCGGGCCATGGAGCGCTTCGCCCAGTTTCAGGCGGCCATGGCCGAATTCATCTACCTGGTCTTCCTGCCTTTGAAAAAATCTCTCCGGGAAATCAAACTTCGGGATACCGGCGGCAACCGGCCCGAAGAATTCAAAGACTATTACCGGAGATGGCTGCGGCTCCTGGAAGGGCACTACATGTCGCTGTTCAAGTCGCCCGAGTTTACCGGCAACTTGAGCCAAACCCTAAACGCCCTGGAAGATTTCACCCTGGCCAAACAGGAGCTGCTGGCCGACTTTTTGGAGATCCTGCCGGTTCCTACCAACCGGGATATGGATGAGCTGTACCAGGAAGTATACTTTTTAAAGAAGCAGGTCAAGGAGTTGTCCAGGAAACTGGCCAGGCTGACTGCCACTCCCGATTCCCCCGAGGAGCTTTGATGGACCGGCCCAAAATTCCGGTGGACCTGATCAGGGCCATGCTGGCTGCCGATGCCGACAAGGTCGCGCATCGCCTGGAGAAAGCCAAGGACGTCCTCCTGGGCCCCCTGGACACCGAGATCGGCGCCACCCCTTATGAACTGGTCTACCAGGAAGACCGGGTCAGCCTGAAATATTACCGCCCCGAGAAGGTCATGCTGCAAACGCCCCTCCTCCTGATGCACGCCATGTTCAACCGGGAGACCCTCCTGGATCTCCAGCCGGACCGCAGCATGGTGCTGAATCTGCTCCAAGAAGGGCTGGAGGTCTACCTGGTGGATTGGGGCTCTCCCACCCGGAAGGACCGGTTTCTGACCCTGGACGACCACCTCAACGGCTACCTGAACAACATGGTGGAGTTCATTTGCCGCCGGCATCGCCGCCCCCGGGTCAACCTCATGGGGGTGTGCATGGGGGGGACCTTCGGGGTCATCTATGCGGCCCTCCACCCGGAAAGGGTCAAGAACCTGGTGACCACCGCGGCCCCCACCCATTTCGACACCGACCAGGGTCTCCTCCACATCTGGATGAAGGAAATCGACGCCGACCGGCTGGTGGACACCTTCGGCAACCTGCCGGGCAACCTGCTGAACATCGCCTTTTTGCTCCTCAACCCGGCCCGGCTGCTCTTCGACAAGTACGTGGGCTTTCTCGAAAACATGGACAACCGGGAGTTCGTGGAGAACTTCATCCGCATGGAGAAGTGGATCTTCGACAGCCCCAACGTCCCCGGCGAGACCCTGCGCCAGATCATCAAAGACCTTTACCAGCAAAACCTGCTCATCAAGGGGGAGATGGAGTTGGGCGGGGCCCGGGTGGACCTGGGTAAGGTCGACATGCCGCTGCTGAACATTTACGGCGCTTATGATCACCTGGTGCCGCCGGAATCCTGCCAGTTCCTGACCCGCCGCGTCGGCAGCCGGGATACGGAAGACATCTGCCTGGACACGGGGCATGTGGGCATCTATCTCAGCTCCCGGTTTCAGAGGGAGCTGGTCCCCAGGATCGCCGCCTGGCTCCTGGAAAGAGACGGTTGAGTTTCGAGTTCGGAGTTTTGGGGAATCCGCCATGGCTGTAAAATCTGACTACTTCAACACCATGTGCAACCTCACCAAGGCCTTCGGCCTGGCCCGGAACCGCAAGGAGCTGCTGGACCTGATCCTGCAGAGCGCCATGGACACCCTTGAGGGCAAGGCCGCCTGCCTTTATCTGACCGAACCGGGAAAAGAGGAACTCAAGCCGGTGGCCCAGAAGGGGCTGTCGGAGAGCTATTTCCGCTCCCGGAAGTCCAGGTTGGCCAAAAAGATTGTGCCCCTGGTCCTGAAAGAAGGCTTCTTTTACAGCCCGGATGCCGCGGCCGACCCCCGGCTGGAATTCCCCGAAGCCAAGAAAGCCGAAGGCATTGCCGCGATCCTGGCGGTGCCCGTCCTGGTGAAGGGGACCAACCTCGGGGTCTTTTGCCTGTTCACCGCGACTCCCCGGGAGTTTCCCCGGGAGGCCCGGGAGTTTTTGATTTTCCTGGCCCAACAAGCCGGGGGGGTCATGGAGCACGCCCGGCTCATCGACCAGCTGCGCCGCGAGACCAGGCTGCTCTTCGACCTGGCCGTGAATCTCAGCGGCACCCTGGACGTGAAGGAAATCCTGCGGGCCATGTCCAGCGGCATCGCCGCGGCCCTGGGGGTCAAGGGCGCCTCCATCCGCCTGCTGGATGAAGACAAGCAGACCCTGGAGCTGGTGGCCGCTTACGGTCTGAGCGAAAAATACCTGCAAAAAGGCCCGGTGAACGCCAGGAAGAGCATCGCCCAGGCCCTAAACGGCCAGGAGCCGGTGCTCATCGAGAACGCGGCCACGGACCAACGGGTACAGTACCGGAAGATGAATCGGGAGGAGGGCATCGTCACCATCCTGTCGGTGCCCATTAAGACCAAGGAGAGGGTCATCGGAATGTTGCGGCTATACAGCGGGGTGGCCCGCAATTTCACCCGGGACGAGATCATGCTGGTCACCGCCCTGGCCTACCTGGGGGGCCTGGCCATCCAGAACGCCTCCCTATATCTCCTGTGCCAGGCGGACATCAAGGACCTGAAAGACGAATTGTGGAGCCACCGTTCCTGGTTTTAGCTCGGCAGCAGGAGGTACCGCCCTCAAGTCGGACGAATTTTTGGTAGTTGCTCCTGATACCGATTCGCAATCAATTGGTGGCACAGGCGTCCCGCCTGTGCACGCGCAGGCTATAGCCTGCGGCTACAAAAAATTGCTCTTTGACTGCAAATTGGTATAAGAATCCCGGATTTATGAACCGTCCATACGGGACCCAACCCTAGACGATGCCCTGACCCTTGCAGGCGTTGCAGGAAAACCTGCCTTCGGCCCCGGTTCCCAGGCAGCTGTGACAGATACTGGCCTCCGGGCGCACCGCCACCACCCCCTGGCCCCGGCAGGTCAGGCAGATGAGGTCGCCGGCGGTCCGCCCCGAGCCGGAGCAGGTCAGGCAGGTGACCACCGGGGGCGTCGTCTTGATCTCTCGCGCCCCGGCGCACACCGGGCAGACCGCCGGGCCGCCGTACTTGGGGTCCTCGCCCAGGCCGCGACAGTAGGCGCAGGGCACCGGGTTGTCATACCGCAGCCGTCCCGAGGGACCTACCCCGGGGTTGAGCCGCAGGTCCTTCAGGGCGTATCCCATGGGACCCCCGTCCTGCGCCCCCGGCAACCCCTGAGGTGCATGGCCCAACCCAGGGCATCCCAGCGGCGCCGCTCTTCCCGCCGGGCCCGGGCGCCCCGGTGGGCCGCCACCTGAAAGGCCAGGGTCGTCTTGCCGGTGCCGGCGGGGCCGCCCGGGAAAGTTGCCGCGGTTGCGGACCCCTGCCGCAAATCCTCACCACCCATGGATCGGCTCCTGTAACCAAAGATTTTGGCTGGAAGTTTCGGCCAACCCCCTGACTCTGCGGGGCCGCCCCCGAGGTTTGGTCCGCCCCGGTCGCTCCCCGCCATGTCCTAAGAACGGCATCTTGGCCGGTAACCTTTAAAACTTTTTTAAAAACCGGAATAACTTGAACCTTGGCCCCAGGGTCCTTCCTCCGGCTCCATCTCTCCTTCAGGGGAGAATCAGGGTGAGGGGCGAGGCAGAAGATTTTTTTGGCAATCGCGATAACTAATCCGTTAAATTTCCCGCGCCTTTGCTCCACGCTGGCGCTTCGGCTGACGCTTCTTCTTGGGACCGGGTTAAAAATCCCCCCGCCGCCAGGCTGAGCCCCTCGAGGGAGACCAGGGAAACGGTCCCGCCGGCCACCCCCCGGGGGGATTCCCGGCGGTTCTGCGGCCGGGCCGGAGAGGGCGTAGTAAAGATGATAGCTCATGGCTCCCCTGCCAAGGCCAGGGTTGGACAGAAGCTGTACGGCGGCCACGGCCCGGTGCAGGTGAATTCCAGGCCCCAAGGGGCGTGGCGGCGGTTGGCCGCCTCAATCCTGGCCTTGAAGGCCGCCGCGGCCGGGATCGGGACCATGAAGGCCCAGTTCAGCACCGTCTCCCGGGGGCTGCCGTTGCCGCCCCGCTCGGGCAGCGGCCGCTGGCATTGGCGCAGGGCGCAGTCCTGCAGCTCCGCCGCCAGCCCGGCGCCCGCCTCCCGGAGCCAGCGGTGCAGCTCTTTCTCGGCCTCGTCTCGGAGGCGCTGCTCCGCCAGGTAACGCCGTCCGGGCGTCAGGCCCGCCAGGCCCGGCGCCTCCCGGGCCAACAAAACGTTAAGGTGCGCTTCCAAGGCCCGGGCCCGGTCCAGCATGCCTTTCACCGCCCATTCCTCCTGGCCCGCCATCTGGTCCAGGAACTCCAGCACCGCGTCGTGGTGGACCCGGAGGACCTCATGCAGGCGCTCCCGGGAGGAAAACAGGGTGCCGAACCGGGCCGGCAACACCGGAGAGCGGCGCATCACCGCTTCCACCACCTCCTGGTGCCGGCAAACCCGGGGCCCCACCCAGGAGAGGTCCTGTAAGCGGCTCTCCGAGTCCGGCCCGGAGAATTCATCCCGGGAAACGGTGCAATAGACGGCCGCCAGATCACCCAGGCTCGCCACCGCCAAGGGGTTCCTGGCCTCCAGGCCGTGGCCTTCCAAGGGCTGGGGCAACAGGCTCAACCGGGCCAGGCAAAACAGGTACAGGCCATCCGGCATTTCTCTGACTCCGCAGGCATATCTGGATCGTGTCCCCTTCCTTGATCGCCCCCGGCATGGGCAACCGGCGCTAAAGCCGGGGGGCCAAACCGCCCCGCCTGGCCTCCAGGGCCTCTTCCAGGTCCCGGACCCTGCCCGTCACTTTGGCGGGCTTTTTCTCCTGGCCGACGGTCAAGCGCCCGGGCCGCAGCCCCGCAAGGTCCAGGATGTCCAGGCGGTTGGTGGCCCCCAACCCCAGGACGCCCTTCAACTCCTCGATGCCGTCCAGTTCGGCCAGGAACTGGCTGAGGACCCGCTCACTGAGGTGGGAATCGCTGCCGCCCACACCCCGCATGGGCAGGGGGGCGTCCACTCCGCCCAGGAAGATAATGCAGGGGGCTGCCTGCCGGGCCAGTTCCGCCACGATGGCCTCCTCCTGGCCGCAGACGGGCAGGCCGTCCTGGTACAGACGCAATTTGGAGTTTGAGAGGTTCAGGCCTCGGAAGGTCCGGGCCGCCGCGGTCCAAAATTGGTCCGCGGCCCGCACCTGGTGCTGCCAGCCTCGCTGGCCCAGCTTCCTCCGGGACTGCGGGCGACGGCCTCCCCCAAGGCTCCCATATCGGCCAGGGTAGGCAGGATGGGGATGACCAACCACCTCCTGGACAAGACCCCGCCGCCCCGGTGATTCGCCCCTGGCTGGCCGGCGGCCATGAATCGGGCCCTCCTGGTGGGGTCTCGCGGTCGGGCCAATGCCGCCGGCTTCCTGGCCCCGCCCGCTTTCCTCCTGACCCGGAGAGAGGCCGGGGATGAGTCTCAGGAGACCAGGTCAAATCCAGGCCCGGGCAGTTGCCCCCACCGTCGCCTGGGCCGCAGGTCCCATTTTGGGGGGAGCCAATCTAGACATCGGCAGATCCGGGGACTTATATAAGAATTTTTTGATTTGGGGCTGGAGGGGGCTTATACCGATTCGCAATCTATTGGTGGCACAGGCGTCCCGCCTGTGCACCCGCAGGCTGGCGCCTGCGGCTACCACTAAATTGCCGGGTTGATCGTATTTTGGTATGCGACTTTTGCAGAGGTCTCAAATAGGCATCAAGAGGTTTCTTGGCGGCAAGCCGGCTGCTGCAAGCCGGGGATCGGAGGCGGCGGTTAAATGCCCAGGTAGGTGCGCTTGACTTCGTCGTTTTTGGCGAGTTGGCGGGCCTCGCCTTCCAGCCAGATCTTCCCGTGGCTGAGAACGTAGGCGTAGTCGCTCACCGCCAGGGCCATGTTGACGTTTTGCTCCACCAGGAGCATGGTGAGGCCGGTCTTTTTCAGGCGGGTGAGGGCCTCGAAGAGGGTGAGGGCCAACAGGGGCGAGAGTCCCAGGGACAGCTCATCCAGCATCAGGATTTCGGGCTGGGCCATCAGGCCCCGGCCCACGGCCACCATCTGCTGCTCGCCGCCGCTCAAGGTGCCGGCCTTTTGCTGGGTCCGCTCCTTGAGGCGCGGGAAGAGTTCGTAGACCTTTTCCAGGTTCTCCTTGAAGTGGGGCCGGGCCCTCTTGGAGAAGGCGCCCATCTCCAGGTTCTCGTAAACCGTCATGTCGGTGAAGAGCTGGCGGCCTTCGGGCACCAGGACCATGCCGAGGTTGGCCCGGGCGTGGGCCGCATAGTTGGTGACCTCGCGACCTTCAAAGGTCACCGTGCCTGCTAAGGGCTTCAGCAGCCCCATGACGGTGCTCAGCAGGGTGGTCTTGCCCACCCCGTTGGAGCCCACCAGGGTGGTGAGTTTACCCTTTTCCAGGCGGAAATCCACTCCCCAGAGGATCTGGACCCCTTCGTAGCCCGAGGCCAGTTGGTTCACTTCCAGCAGATGCATGGACGTTACTCCGCCATCAGGTTGGCCGTCATCTTGGGGTCGCCCAGGTAGGCCTCGATAACTTGGGGGTTGTTGGCCACTTCCGCCGGCGTGCCCCGGGCGATGAGCATGCCGTAGTCCAGGACGATGATCCGGTCGGAGATGCTCATGATGGCCTGCATGACGTGCTCGATCATCAAGATGGTGACCCCGTCGTCCCGGATGGAGCGCACCGTTTCCATCATGCCGGTGATTTCCGAGGGGTTCAGCCCGGCCAGGACCTCGTCCAGGAGGATCAGATGGGGGGAGGCCGCCAGGGCCCGGGCCATCTCCAGGCGCTTCTTCTGGGCCACGTTGAGGCTGCCGGCGGGCTGCCCCGCCCGGTCTATGAGCCCCACCTTGGTCAAGGCCTCGTCCGCCTTTACGGCCGCTTGCGGCAGGGAATGTCCTTCCCGGCCGAAACAGGCCCCCACCATGACGTTTTCCCGCACGGTGAGATCGCTTAAGGGCCGGACTACCTGGTGGGTCCGGGCCAGCCCCCTCCCGGCCACTTCGTAGGAGGGCAGGCCGGTGATGTCTTCTCCCCGGAAGATTACCCGTCCGCGCTCCGGCACATATACCCCGTTAATGACGTTGAAAAGAGTGGTCTTGCCCGCGCCGTTGGGGCCGATGAGCCCCAGGATCTCGCCTTCCGGCAACTCGAAGCTCACCTCGGTGAGGGCCTGCAGACCGCCGAAGCGCTTGGTGACCTCTTGGACCTGGAGCATCATTCCAGCACCCTCCTCAGGCCGCGGAAGCGACTTCGCACCCAGCCCACCGCGCCCGCCGGGACAAAGAGGATGATCATCAGGAGAATCACGCCCGCTACTGCCAGGTGCAGGTCCTTGAAGATGGGGCTGGTGAGCAGGTAGCCCCGCAGCCCCTGGTACGCCACCGCCCCCACCATGGGCCCCAGCACCGTCCCCATGCCGCCCAGCATCACCATCACCAGCATCTCGATGGACATATGGAGCTGGAAGGCGTCCCCCGGCTCCACGTTGCCGTTTTTAAAGAAGTACAGGGTGCCGACCACGCCGGGAAAGAAGGCGGAAATCATGTAGGTGATGGTCTTGGCCCGGGGCGCCTTGACCCCCATGACCATGGCCGCGTCCTCGTCTTCCCGGATGGCCAGCAGCCCCAAACCGAACCGGGAGTGCTTCACCAGGTAACTCACCACCAGCACCGCCAGGGTGGTGACCCACAGCAAGATGAAGGTGGTCCACAGGGCTTGCCCGGCGCCGCCGTAGCGCTCGTAGGCCGAAAAGTTGACGAAAAGGCCGGTGGCGCCGCCGAAGGGGCCGAAATTACTGACAAAGGCCCGGGCCGCCTCATTGATCCCGATGGTGGCCAGGGCAAAATAGGCCCCCCTGAGGCGCAGGACCGCCAGTCCCACCAACAAGGCGATGGTCGAGGAGAGCAGGCCGCCGGCCAGGGCCGCGGGGTACAGCGACCAGCCCTGTTCGCTGAGCAGATAAAATCCGGTGTAGCCTCCCAGGCCGAAAAACACGATGTGCCCGAAGCTGACGTAGCCGGTGTAACCCAGGAGGATGTTGAGGCTGGAGGCCAGGGCCATGAACATCAACACCGTAAAGGCGGTTTCCCGGAGGGTGTCCTGGCGCAGGACCAGGACCGCCGCGCCCCACAGCAGGACGAGAACCAGGGGCAGCCAGAAGCCGGGTTGCCGCCAGGCCTTCATTTATTTGGCCCCCAGCAGGCCGCTGGGACGGACCAGCAGCACCAGGACGAATAGCCCGAATTCCACCACCGGCACCCAGCTCACCGGCATAAAGGCCGGGACCAGGCCTTCCAGCCCCCCCAGCATCAGGCCCCCCAACAGGGCCCCCAGAGGATGGCCCAGGCCGCCCAAGACGCAGATCACGAAGGACTTCAGTTCATAAGGGCCGCCGCTCAAAATGGTGAAGGGGAAGAAGGTGGAGATCAGGCCGCCGGCCACCGCGGCCAACATGGTGCCCAGACCGAAACTGAGGGCCAACACCCGGGACGATGGAATGCCCATCAACTCCGCGGCCTTCCGGTTGTTGGCCACGGCCCGGATGGCCTTGCCCGGCCGGGTGAAATAGAGGAAGAGATACAGGGCCACCGTGAACAGCACCGCCCCCAGGGCCGCCACCAACCGGGTGCCGGGAACGGAAAGAAAGCCGACTCTCAGGGTCCCCAAGGAATAGTCGATGTTCTGGGGTGAGGTGGTGAAGACCGCGGTGCCCACCCCGATGATAATCATGTTGACCGCAAAGGTAGCCAGCAGGGAGGACAGATGGGGGGCGTTGATCACCCGGTGGACCGCGGCGCCATAAATCACAAACCCCACCAGCAGCCCGAAAAAGGCCACCGGCACCAGGGCCAGATAAGGGTTTATCCCCAAGTGGGTGAACAACAGATAGGTGCCGAACATCCCCAGGGCGATGACGGGGCCGTGGGCCAGGTTGATGACCGACATCACCCCCCAGATTAAGGTCAGGCCCATGGCGGCGACGCCATAGACAAAGCCCAGCAGCAGGCCGTCAGTCAGAGAAGACAGCAGTTGATTAAGCACTGGGGAGCCTCTCCGCCGCCCGGCGCCTTCCGGTTCGGAAAACGCCGGGCTGGCCCTGTGGATGGGTTAACGCGGGAAGTAGAGAATGGCCTTGGCGGTCTGGGCCTCTTGCGGCCACACTACCGTATTGACCAGTTTGCCGTCTTTCTTCTGCCATTGGGTGTAGACCATCTCGTGCCCGACCTGGAGCCCGTGGTCCTTAGGGGTGTTGGCGAACTTGATGAGGCCGTAAAAAGTCAAGAGGTTCATCTCATCCAAGAACTTCTTGACCTTGGCGGTCTCGGTGGAGCCGGCTTTCCTGATGGCGTCCTCCAGGATCAAACCGGCCACGTAGCCGCCGGCGCTGTGGTACGAAGGCTCTTCCTTGAACTTGGCCTTATAAGTCTTGTCGAAGTCGGCCACGGAAATCCCGAACCATCCAATCCCCGCCTTTTTGGCCGCTTCGGCGCTGTACTTGGCCTCCGGCTGCCACTGGGAGGCGCCGATCACCCCGTAGGCCGCGTCGCCCAGCTCGGCGAACTTGGGCTCCGGAGGCGCCACCAGCAAGGCCACCATCTTGGCCTTGACGCCTTT
>JBGPBR010000017.1:0-12482 GCA_041481325.1 Desulfobaccia bacterium | reverse complement strand
GGGAATGGCAAGGCACATAATATTTCCTGTTTAGCAAGTTTATAGAGAAATAGCTATCAGCGGTCAGCTTTCAGCAGCGGCGCTTTCTGTTTGTCACCATTTTGGGGGGATGGGAGGGGTATTAGGGGAGGGCGGGGGCCCTTATGAAAAAGTCCCCCGGCCCTCCCCTAAAATAACTTTCCTAGCCCTCCTTCTCACCCCGCAGCCTGGCCGCGGCCGCGGCCACCTGGCCCAGGGAGATGGACCCGTCGTTGGGGGGCGTCAGGCGGTGGGTGAGCACCTCGAAGCCCAGGGTTTCCAGGCGATCCAGCAGCCGGGTGAGCATCAGGGCGTTTTGAAACACCCCGCCGGACAAGGCCACGGTTTCGAGGCCGGTCTGCTCCCGCACCAGTTCACAGGCCGCGGCCAGCAGGTGCACCAGGGAATTGTGAAAGCGGGCCGCGATTTTTGGAGTTTCCACCCCCTGCCAGCAGTCTTCCACCACCCGGCGGAAGACGGTCAGGGTATCCAGGATCAGGTTATCCGGCTCCACCTGGATGGGGGCGGGGTAGAAGGCCTCTTCGGATTCGTCGGCGGCCATTTCCAGTTCCGCCGCGGGCTGGCCCTCGTAGGTGCGGCGGCGGCAGACGTTCAGGGCGCCGGCCACCGCGTCGAAGAGGCGGCCGGCGCTGGAGGTCAGGGGCGAGTTCATCTCCCCGGCCAACTGGCGCCGGAGAATGCTTAGTTCCAGGGGGGTGAAATCCAACCCCAGGCGCCCGGCGGCGTCGGCAAAATTGTCGCCATAAACTCCATGCAGAAAGGCTGCGGCCATGCGGCGGGGGTCCCGCACCGCGGCTTCGCCCCCGGGCAGGGGGACACAGGCCAGGTGGCCGGCCCGGGTGAAGCCCTTAAGGTCCGCCACCAGGACCTCGCCGCCCCAGACCGTGTGGTCGGGACCGTAACCGGTGCCGTCCAGGGCGAGGCCGATGCAGGGGCCGGTGCGCCGGTTTTCCGCCAGGCAGGCGGCGATATGGGCGTGATGGTGCTGCACCCCCACGAGCCGCACCCCGGGCTGTTCCAGGGCATAGCGGGTGCTCAAGTAATGGGGGTGCAGGTCATGGGCCACCACCGCCGGGTCCAGGCGGCACAGTCCTTGGAAATGCGCTATGGCCAGCCGGTAGTAGTCGAAGGTTTCCACCGTGTCCAGGTCGCCGAGGTGCTGACTGAGGAAGGCGACGCCGCCCTGGGCCAGGCAAAAGGTGTTCTTCTGCTCCGCGCCCACCCCCAGGATGGCTTCCGAGTCCAATGGGAGGGGCAACGGGTTCGGCACGAACCCCCGGGCCCGGCGGATGGGGATCACCAGGCCGCTTCCACCCCGGGCCACGGGGCGGACCACCGAATCGTCGCAGGGCACCTGGATGTCCCGGTCGTTCAGGAGCAGGAAGTCGGCGAGAGGCCGCAGTTTCACCCGGGCCTCGTCGTTGGTAAACGCCAGGGGCTCTTCGCTGAGATTGCCGCTGGTCATCACCAGGGCCGGCGGCCCTTGGGCCAACAGCAGGTGGTGCAGGGGGGTGTAGGGCAGCAGCAGGCCGAGGTAGCGGTTGCCGGGGGCCACCTGGGGGGAAATATCGCTCTCATCCCGCCTCCGGGCCAGGACGATGGGCCGTTCCCGGGAGAGCAGCAGGCTCCTTTCCAGGTCCCCGAGCCGGCATAATTTTCCGGCTTCGGCCAGGTCCCGCACCATGATCGCGAAGGGTTTGGCCACCCGGCCTTTGCGGTTACGCAAGGTCGCCACCGCGGCCTCGTTACGTGCGTCCGCGGCCAGGTGAAAGCCGCCCAGGCCCTTGACCGCGGCGATCTTGCCGGCGCGGAGCAGCCTGGCGGCCGCCTCCAGGGCCCCGGCGTCGGTGGCCGTAACCCGGCCCTCCTCTTCCAGCCACACCCGGGGGCCGCAGACGGGGCAGGCGGTGGGCTCGGCGTGAAAGCGCCGGTCCTCGGGGTCTTCGTATTCGGCCTGGCAGCGGGGGCACATCTCGAAGGCCGCCATGGTGGTCAGGGGGCGGTCGTATGGGACCTGGCGCACGATGGTGAAGCGGGGGCCGCAATTGGTGCAGTTGGTGAAGGGGTAGCCGTATCTCCGGTCCCCGGGGTCCGTCACCTCGGCGAAGCACTGGTCGCAGGTGGAGACGTCCGCGGGGATGGTGGCCCGGCTGGCGCTCCGGTTGCGGCTGCTCAGGATGACAAAACCTTCCCGGCCGGCGGCTGCGGCCGGCTGGGCCACCACGGACTCCAGCCGGGCCAGGGCGGGGGCGTCGGTTTGCAGCTCATCCAGGAAGGCCTGAAGGGAAGCGGGAGTTCCCGCCACTTCCATCTCCACGCAGCTGGAGGTGTTGCACACCCAGCCCGAGAGGCCGTGGCGTTTGGCCAGCCGGTAGACAAAAGGCCGGAAACCGACGCCCTGGACCACGCCGGTCACCACCACCCTTTTGCAGGCAAGAATTTCCGGGGCCGCCGCCTCCCTGGTCTCAGAGCCTTCCATATCCCAACTCGGTCCTTTCTAGGCGTCAAAAATATAACATATTTTTACCGGAATGGACCCGGGGACGCCATTTTTACGGGTTTATCCAAAGAGTTGCTCAAAATCGGTTAAGGAACCCGGCCGATTTGCCGATGCAGCTTTTGGGGGGCGGGTGAGTTGGTGGTTGCGGGATATCTCCGAGTTGCGCCCGCAGTCGTTCATGAACCTGGGTTCAGCCTTAAAGAATTTAAATCAATAGTATGGCGGTCTTAGGCGCCAAATAATTAAGCATCTGCGGGACCTGATTAATGGTGGGTAAGACGCACCCTACCAGAACTTTTCAAGGCAGTGGTTCCTGGGCGCTTGGCTCATCGTAAATCATGAAAATCTAGCGCCGCCGCCCGCGGCGGCGCCGTAACCGGACCCCCGGGCGGGTGTCCCACATTTTCCCTTTGAACATTCGAAGCAACCAAGGTGGCTGGTGGGCCGGGCCCCCCCATATTTTCATCTTATTATGGAAACTCGAAACTCAAAACTCTTCCAAGCAGGAGAAAAAAGCCGGCGGGTCCGCCGCCCCCGGGGAACGGTGGGAAACCTTATGAAGGCGCAAGACATTTCGGAACTCGTGGCGCCTCCTCCGGAAATGGCTGCAACCCCGGAGCCGGTTGGCACGGACGGGAACCTTCCGGGGCCGGATTTTCTCCCCGGGGACCCGCGGCCGGGCCCCGACCCTGGGGACGGGCCGGGGGACGGGCCGGGCGGCCGGGAGGGCGGCCGGGACCCCGTTAGCCTGGTGGTGCTGGATGTGTCACGCCTGCCGGGCCAGGAAGGGGGAGGGCCCCAAGGGGAATGCGGGAGCGAGGCGGTCCTTAGCCGGCTGCGCCGCCTGTTGCCGGAATCCGGCCCCATACTGCTGGCGGTGCACGACGGCCGCACCCTGAAGGTCAAAGAGTTGCCGGTGGGGTTACAGTCAGCGGGCCCGCGGCTGGCGGCCTCACTCAATTCCTTCCTGCAGCTGCAGCTCACCGAGGAGGAGGCCAGGTACCGGGCCATGGTGGAGGCCCTGGACGGCCTCATCTATGTCAGTTCCGGGGATTATGAACTGGAATTCGTGAACCGCCGTTTCCTGGACCGCCTGGGAGCCGCGGTCCTGGGGCAGAAGTGCTACCGGGCCCTGCACCAGCAGGAGACCGTCTGTCCCTGGTGCCTAAGCGATTCGGCCTCCCAGGGAGAGGCGGTCCCCCGGGAAACTTTCAGCCACCGGGACAACCGCTGGTATATCATGAGCAGCACCCCCATCCAATACGCGGGGAAGCGCTCCCGGATGACGGTGGTGCAGGACATCACCGAACGGAAGCTGGCGGAAGAGCGGACCCTGCGTCTGGCTTACCACGATCAACTCACCGGGCTGCCCAACCGGTCGCTGCTCAACGACCGGCTTGCCATGGCCCTGGCCCACGCCCAGCGCAGCCGGAAAAAAGTGGCGGTCATGATGCTGGACCTGGACCGGTTCAAAGACATCAATGACAATCTGGGCCACCGGGTGGGGGACGCGGTTCTCCAGGGGGTGGCCCGGCGCCTCGCCGGGCTGCTCAGGAAGAGCGACACCGTGGCCCGGGTGGGGGGCGACGAGTTCATCCTGATCTCCACGGAAATCGACCAGTTAACCGGCGCGGTCACAATCGCCCGGAAAGTCCTGGAGGCCTTCCGCACTCCCTTCGCCTGCCACGGTCTGGAGGTGCCGGTGGCGGCCAGCCTCGGGATCGCCCTCTTCCCCGACCACGGCCAGGACCTCGAGAACCTGGTGCAGCACGCCGACCTCGCCATGTACCGCGCCAAAAAGAAAGGACGGAGAAGCTACCGGATTTACTCTCCCAGCCAGGACGGCAAAGAAAGAACCTTAGCGCGGCTCGCCGCGCCGCCGCCGCCCGGATTCTTGCCGGGGCAGGAGTATTAAACCTGGGACCGGGGCGGGTTTTAACTCCCCTACCGCACCGGCGAGAAGCCGGTGCCACCCATTAAAGAAACATATCAAAGCAGTCGCGGGGGAGTGAGGCAGGATCCGCCCCGCGGGGGTTAATATCCCCCTACCGGGGCTTTCACCCGAGAGCTTGCGGCTGCCTCCGTCACCCCGGTTTTGTCCTCCCCCATTTTCTGCTTATCTACAAAATATTAACCAGGTCTTGCACCCTGGCGGCCAAAACGATTATTATTAGATAATAAAACTCAGCTATAATGAAAAGCAGGCCGTCCCAGGCGGCAAATTCGCCGGCCGGAGGGAAACCACCCGGGGCCGGGGCGCGGCTTTACCGTGAAGTTATAAGGCGCTATAATCGATAGGAAATTGCCAATTTCTTGAGAGTGGTTGACGATTTTGGGTCTTTAACGGCTGCCGCTGAACCGGGTGCTTAGTTGCCCCCGGCAGCTGCGGAGGAGGTCCGGTTGACTGAGCAGCCGCGCCGGCCGCTGCGAATCCTGATCTTGGAAGACAACGGCAAGGGGTTTGACCTGAGCGAGGTCCTGGGCCGGGACGCCGGGGCCCGGGGACTGGGGCTGGCCGCCCTGGATGAGCGGACCCGGATGCTGGGCGGCTCCCTGGAAATCCGCAGCCGGGTGGGGGCGGGCACAAGAATAACTTGCAACATCCCAATCGATATATTAAAGAAAAATTTAACCGAGTTGAGGTAAGTCGTTCTGCCGACAACTTGAGTAGTGCCTCGGGTGGAGGACCAGATGGCGAAGTCGTTCAGCATCCTCTTGGCCGATGATCACGTAATGTTTCGGCGGGGCGTCAGAAGAATCATCGAGGGCATCGGCGATGTGGAGGTGGTGGGGGAGGCCGGCGACGGCTTCGAACTCTTGGAACTCCTGAAAAAGAGCCACCCCGACCTGGTCATCCTGGACATCTCCATGCCGAATCTGCGTGGTTTGGAGGCCGCCCGGGAGATTAAAATCATCAACCCGGATGTCAAGGTGCTCATGCTGACCATGCACAAGGACCGGGAATATCTCTGCCACGCCTTCTCCGCCGGCGCCGAGGGCTACATCCTCAAGGAGGATGCGGACAGCGAGTTGATCGCGGCCATCGAAACCCTGCGCAAGGGGGGATCTTATATCTCGCCTCTCCTGTCCCCGCAGTTGGCCGACCTCTTCGTGGAGAAGTCCGGGACCGCCGGCCGGCCCAGCCGCGGGGAATCATTGACCGTTCGGGAAAGGGAGGTCATCAAGCTCATCGCCGAAGGCAAATCGAGCCGGGAAATCGGCGCCCTGCTGTTCATCAGCAGCAGGACGGTGCAACACCACCGCTCCAATATCATGAAAAAACTGAACGTCAAAAAGACCGCAGACCTGATAAAGTACGCCATCCAGAAAGGCTATACCGAGCCGGCCAATACTTAACGTCGCGCCTGAGCCCTTGGTTGACTCCAAAACCATGAGAACCTGGCGCCGCCGCCCTCGGCGGCGCCGGACCCTCGAGGGCGGGTGTCCCTGCCACCGCCTTTGGTAGCCGCAGGCTTTACCGTGAGAGTCCCGGTAGGGGCGGGTTTAAAACCCGCCCCTACCCAAGGCTTTCATGGTCGGGGGTGCCCCCAAATAGGCATGAACGTTTAGCCTGCGCCTCACAGGCGAGACGCCGGTGCCACCAATTCCACCAAACTTTTCAGGAAACTCGCTTGCAAAAATGACCCCCCTTGGCAATGGCTGTCTTGACCCCATAGGGATAGCCCCCGCCTTACCGCAATAATCTTTCCGGACCTCCCTCCCGCCCCCCCCCGCCCGCCCCCCGCCCGCCCCCCGCCCCATGTCCCCCGATTTCCTCCCCGCCAGGGGAGAGAAAAAAAAGCATGGAGCTTGGGCCAATTATTATAGGATTCGGGGCCGCGGACCGAAAAGATTAGGTAGTTTTACCTAGGAACAATTAGGTAATGTTGCCAGTTTTTTTTGGCCATGCCGGTTGATAATCTGTTAGCCATTCCGAGATCAAGGCCTCTCCCGAGACGTGTCGGTCATGCGGTTGGAACTGCGGCCCAAGGCGGCCTCGACCGCTTTCCGGTCCAGGAAAAATGCGGATAATGGCATATTGACGGAGCAATCGTTATGGATCGCCCATATCGGATACTTTTGGCCGACGACTACGTCTCGTTCAGGCGGGAGTTGAGGAAACTCATTGAAAAGACCGCCGGCTGGCAAATAACGGCAGAATTGGGAGACGGGCCCGCACTTTACCAATCTCTAAAAAACGCGACCCCGGATTTAGTGGTTCTTGACATCTGCATGCCAAACCTCAAGGCCATGTGCGCAACGCAGTCCATCAAGCGGAAATACCCCGAGATAAAAGTACTGGTCATGGTCATGGACCATGATGAAGAGTATTTATATCAGGCAATCCGCGCCGGCGCCGACGGGGTGTTGCTTAAGCAATACGCGGCCGTGGAATTTCTCCAGGCGATTAATACCATTTGGAAAGAAGGATTTTACGTGCCGGAACAGTTCCGGGAGAACTGGAAATTTAATGCAACTATGGGCCAAAGGTCGAGCAGGGTCAGACTGGACCAAGTTACTGCTAGGTAGTTTTACCTAGGTGCAAATGGGTATTTTTGCGGATTGACGGCCAAGTTTATTTTAAGTTTATATGCTAAATACGGTGATGGCCGCCGCACCTCCGCCAACGTTCAGCAGGTTAACCCTCCAGTGCGGGACCGGGAGATAAGCTCATGGCAAAATACGAAATTCTCTTACTGGGAGACGGCACGCATCTTTTCCGGACCATAGGCTGGGTCTTGGAATACAAGGGGTTTTCCGTCATGACCCCGGGGAGTCCGGAAGCGGCCCTGGAGGCCCTGGTAAAAAAGAACTACGATTTGATCATTGCCAATCTCTCCATGAAGGAACTGGACCACCTGGACGTCCTGAAGCGGGCCGGGAGGTTGAATCCCGACCTCAAGATCATAGTGGTCAGCGGCAATCATGAATGGACCTTTCCCCTGGAGGCCTATCAGATTGAAATCGATGACTACATCCTGATGCCGGTTTCTCCCGCCGAAATGTGGCGGCGGGTCAACAATTGCCTGGAAAGTCTGGAGTTGGTGGAACTCACCCCGGTCCAGGTTTCCGCCCCATCCTTGGCCCCGGTGAACGAGAAGGTCTTGAATCGCTTGATGATGATGTTTCATGATCTGAGGGGGTCCATGGTATCCACCGCCGCGGCCCTGAAGCTGGTGGGACGGGGGACCTACGGCCGGGTGGGCCGGACCGTCCAGACCAAGATCGGCGAGATTTCCAGCCGGGTCGACAACCTGATCCGGCTCACCGAAGAATTCATGGACCAGGCCCTCAATGACACCACTCAGGGGGAGCCGGAGCGGGAGAAGCTGGATCTGGTCCAGGACGTGGTGGCCCCGGTGTTGGCGGAACTGGCCGATGAGATTCGGGACCGCCGGGTGAGCCTGGAAAATCGCCTGGCTTTTCACTCCACGGCCATCCCGGTGCAGGGCGGCAAGCTGTGGCTGCAAAGTGTGTTCAGGAATCTGGTCAATAACGCCATCGAGCACGGCGAGCCGGGAGGCGCGGTAGTCATCGATTGGGAGCGGCAAGGGGACGGCTGCCGCCTCCACGTCAACAACACCGGTGAGCCCGTTCCCGCAGAACTCCGGTCCATGCTGTTCTCCAACCGCGTATCCTCGCGGCGCCGGGCCCGGGGAGACAACGGGGGCCTGGGGCTCGGCCTCTATCTCAGCCGGGAAATCGCCGCCAACTACGGCGGCGACCTCTGGTACGAACCCAAGCAAGACGGGTCCACTTTCGTTGTCTCATTGCCCAACAACTAGCAAGGCAGGTAGGAGTGAGGTTGTCTCAGGGAGGGCGCGGCGGCGCCCTCCATTTTTTCCATTTCGGCCTATTCCTCTTACCGCATTCCATCCCCTCAGGCCCTTTTCAGAATTTTCGCCATACCATCCAGGCCACGGACAGGATCCAGCAGGGCGGCAGGCCCGGAAAGCTGCGGTTGCCCGCCGGCGGCGGAGAAAGTGATTGACCGGGCCGTCTTTTATGGTTATTTTATAAGTCTACGAAGTTCTGCCCCAGGGGGCGTTACGCATGTCGAAGATCGCCAATTATTTCACCAAAGCCGATCGCAAGAAACTTTTCTTCGATTACTTGAAGCTCATCGGGATCCTGGAGATGGTTATCTTCATCATCGTGGTCCTGTGGGCTTCGGACGATAAATATCACCGGGTCCAGACCGCTTTTCCCTGGCGGGAGTACGTCTTCGTAGCCTTCGCCTTCCCCATTGTCTTCACGTTTCTCATGGGGGTCATTATTACGGGGTTCAATTACTTCCTGGGCGAAGAGACGCAGGCCCCGGCGCCGGAAGGCGAAGAGCCGGCCAACCAGATGGAAGCGGTCATCAGCCAGCTCCGGCGCCTGCCTTATCTCAGCATCCTGTTTCTGCTGCTGGTGACCATCTTTGCCCTCTATAACATGAACCACATCATGTCCTGGCTGGGTTCCCTGGGCTACAACACCTTCCTCTTCCTGAGCTATGTGCTGGCCGGCCTGGGCGTCATCGTGGTCATCTACATGGTGTTTTTTCTGTTCTTCAAGTACCGCCTCAACCAGAAGCACATGAAATACCAGTATTACAGCGACATTTCCGCGAAGCACGGCCTGATCATCCTGGATGACCGCACCGTGCTCCACAAGAACGGCAGCCTCCTGGTGCAGGGGCGGCGCTGGCGCAAACCCAAGCAGGTGGACACCGTGGCTCCCCAGGCGGAGTTGTATCCGCCGGAGCCGCCCAACCGGAGCCAGCTGCCGGTGCCCAAATCCTGATGGCCCCGGCCGCCCGGCCATGCCACGTGGTTTTACTGGCCGCACTGATCTGGGAAGTGCGGCCTTTTTTACGCGGTCGCCGGGCCCGGTCGCGCCCGGGCCTGGGATTGCCCGCTTGGGAGTTCGGCACCGGCCCTCTCCGGGGCTTATTGGCCCTTACCGGCATGGACCCGGCCCCGGTTCGGGACGCGGCCCGGGGGTTGCTGTCGAGGGTGCGCCCGAATCTGCTCATTTCCCTGGGTTTCGCCGGGGCCTTGACCCCGGAGACCCCCCCCGGCGCCCTGATCTTGGGCGCCTCGGTCTGGCAGTACGACCCCCGGCGCGCCTACCTCGGCCCCATAATGTCCCCGGCGCCGCCCCGGCCGCTCCATGAACTCCTAAGGGCCCTGCAAGAACGCGGCCTCCCCGCGGCTGCCGGCAGCCTGGTGTCCACGCCGGTTATCCTGGACAAGCAGGCCCACGGGGCGGCGTTCTCCACCCTGGAGCGCCCGGTCCTGGACCTGGAGACCGCCATCCTGGCCGGGGTGGCGGCCTCCGAAGGGCTGCCCTTCCTGGGGCTGCGGGCCATCACGGATGGGGCGGGTGAGGAGATCCCCGACTTTATCGCCGGGGCCGGCGGCGACGTCAGCGCCCGGGCGGCCCTCAAGTGGGTGGCGGGAGACCCCCGCCGGATACCGGCCCTGTTCAGGCTCTGGCGCCGCAGCGAGCTGGCCGCGGCCCGCCTGGCGCAGGCCCTGGCGACCCTGCTGCCTTTACTGGCGGGGTCCGGGCAGGAGCTTCAGGACCAGCCAGCTCAAGAAGGGTAGGTAGATAAAAATCCCCACCCATCCCAAGGTGGCCTCCCCGATGAGGAAGGTCATGGTCAGGTTGAATCCGAGGATCCCCAGGTAAAGGCCAGGTCCGAGCAGCGCTTGGAACGGGAAGCGCCGCCGCCCCCAATCCCAGCCCGGTGAGGCCGGCCGGGCCGCCAGGCGCTGCAGGACCCCGATCAGCACCAGGGCCACCAGGAACCAGCCCCCGAAGTTGCTCAGGGTGATGCCGAAATAGACCCCGCCTTCGGGGTAGCCGTAAATCTGCCCCAGGAACCAGCGGTAGCCCCTCAAGGCCACCGGGTCGATGACGATGTCCAGGCTGACCATCAACACCGCTCCCAGGACCAGGGCCTTGATCGACCCCGCCGGGGCCGGGTCCTCCTCCAGGCGGAACCGGGACCCAGTTCTCGGGCCGGGGGCCAGGGCCGTCAGGGCCAGGGTATAGGAGGCATAGGCCAGAAAGACGTAGGAGAGCGAATCCATGCAAGGCACCCCGGCCACCCAGAGTTCCCGGTCCAGGGTGGCCGGGATATACAGGTATTCGCCGAAGGGGAATCCGAAGTTGATGGAGCAGAACTCCGCGGTCCAGGAAATGACATACCCCAGGGCCAGGAAGGCGGCGGCCCGGCCCAGGCCCAGGTGCCAGGTGGCGAGCAGCAGGTAGGTCAGCAGGAAAATGAAGACGTAGGGTCGGAGCAGCACGGTGGCGCCCAAAAGCAGCAGCAAGCGCATCACGACAACCCTCGATTAGCAGCTTTTGCCAAATCCCATGGCCAAGGAAAAGGTCCATCTGAGCGCAGCGAAGAATCTCGTATATCAAGGAACTTGAGATCCTTCCATTGGGTTCAGGATGACAGAAAAAAGGTTTTGCCATAGCTTCTAACACAAGCCCAGCCCCGGGTCAAACCGTCTTCGGCCGGGTTTCGGTCCTGGCGGGGGGCAGACGGGTTATCCTGATTTTCCCGTCATTTCCTCGAGGCCAGGTTCAAGGTTCACTTGTTTGTTCGCCGAAATATGCTTAAAATCATTTAACTTCCCCACTCGAGGTCTGGCGTGAAAAAGTTCTTCCGGGGCGCGGTCAGGTTGCTGAAATGGGTCATAGTCGCCGCCATCCTGGTGGAACTGTTCAGTTTTCTGGTCATCACGGTGAGCAACTACTGGATCTACGGCCAGCTTCGGGACGGCGACCCGGTGCGCTACGACCCTTACGCCTTATTCGTGCGCCAGGGCGGTCCCCGGCCAACGGTCCACAACCCGGACCCGGCGCAGGTAAAAGACTGCAAAATTATCTGGCTCTTCGGGGGTTCCGCCATGGCCGGCCCCACGGAAGAGGACGACAAGACCATCCCCAGTTTTCTGGCCGCGGTCCTGAACCGGGAAGAGCCCCGGCTGCCGGCCTTTCTCATCAATTTCGGGGAACCCAGCTTCAATTCCCTGATGGAGACCAAGTATCTGCAAAAGGTGCTCATCGAGAGCCCGCAGCCGCCCCAGGTTATTATCTTTTACGACGGCGCCAACGACTGCGCCTATTTTGCCCAAAACCGCACCCCTTATGCCCACCACGGCTACCGGCGGTTGCAGGGCCTGGTGGAGAGCTACTACCACAGCTTCTTCGGGCTGCTGAAACCGTTGAACGCCGCCCTCTATGCCTCCTTTACCAGGGAATTTTATGATAAAATCAGGCAGGGTCTGGTGCCCATCGACCCCGACTCGCCGGAATTGGCGAAGATGGCGGCAGGGGCGGAAGGCCGGTACGACTTCGTGCACAAGGTGGCCGCGGCCTTCGGGGCGCAATTTCTGCTCTTCTGGCAGCCCTGCTACTGGGTGGAAAGAGAGCGGGTCGCCCCGGAAGTCCGAGAACGGGAGCCCATCGTGGCCGGGCGCCGTTCCGCAATGCGGCACAACTTTGAAGTGACTTACAACGCCCTGGAGGCCAGGCTCAAAGACAAACCGTATTTTATTAATTTCCGCAACATCTTGTGCTCCAGGACCCAACCTTTGTATGAATTGGATGGGATTCACTTGACAGACGCCGGCAGTGACCTGGTGGCCCGCCGCATGGGCCAGGTCTTGAAAGAACGCCTGGCCGGGAAAACGGCAGGAGGTAGTCAGCAGTGAAGGTGGTCCTGGCCCGCACCGCGGGGTTTTGCATCGGGGTGAAGCGGGCCCTGGAACTGGTTCTGAAAGCCATCAACGAGAACCAGTCCAGGATATACACCTACGGGCCCTTGATCCACAATCCCCAGGTCCTGGAGTTGCTGCGGGAACGGGGGATCACCGTGCTCGAGCCGGGAGACGAGGTCCCCGATGGTCTGGTGGTGATCCGGGCCCACGGCATCCCG
>JBGPBR010000016.1:0-12485 GCA_041481325.1 Desulfobaccia bacterium | reverse complement strand
CCCTGCTTAACCCACGTGCCGGACCGCCTCAAGGAAGGTTACGGCCTCAGGATAGCGGCGTTGCAGCAGCTGGCCTCCCAAGCCCGCCTCCTGGTGACGGTGGACTGCGGCAGCAGCGACGTGGCTGAAGTCGCCTGGGCCCGGGACCACGGCCTGGAGGTCATCGTCACCGACCACCACGAGATGCCGCCGGAACTGCCGCCGGCCCTGGCGGTGGTCAACCCCAAGCGGGGCGGCCCCGAGTACCCCTTCAGCGAGCTGGCCGGGGTGGGAGTGGCCCTGCTCCTGGCCCTGGCGGTGCGGGCGGAACTCCGGGCCGAAGGCTGGTTCACCCGGCGCCGGGAGCCGAATCTCAGGTCCTACCTGGACCTGGTGGCCCTGGGGACCGCGGCCGACGTGGTGCCGGTGCTGGGGGAAAACCGCATCCTGGTGCGCCAGGGCCTCAAGGTCCTGGAGGATACCCGCCGGCCGGGCCTGATTGCCTTGAAGGAGGTGGCCGGGTTGGAGGGCAAACCCATCACCTTCCGGGACCTGGGTTTCCGGCTGGCGCCGCGCCTCAATGCCGCCGGCCGGCTGGGGCAGGCCAATGCCGCCCTGGAGCTGCTCCTGAGCGATGATATCGCCCAGGCCAGGGTCCAGGCCGCCTACCTGCAAAACCTCAACCGGCAGCGCCAGGCCCTGGAGGAAGAAATGCTCAAGGAGGCCGGGGCCATGGCGCGGCGCCAGGCCCTGCAGAAGCGCCTGGTGATCGTCCTGGCCCGGGAAGGCTGGCACCCCGGCGTCTTGGGGATCGCGGCCGCCCGCCTGGCGGAGGAATACCACCGCCCCGTGGCCATGATCAGCCTGAAGAACGGGGTGGGCCGGGGCTCGGCCCGCTCCATCGAGGGCTTTCACCTGTACCAGGGGCTGCACGCCTGCCGGACGGTCCTCAACCGCTACGGGGGACACCAGGCCGCCGCGGGGTTTGAAATCGACGCCGCCAACGTGGCCGCGTTGCAGGAAAACCTGGAGCGGGCGTTCGAAGAACAACTGGGGCCCGAGCCGCCCCGGCCCATCCTCAAAGTGGACGCGGTGGTGAACCTGGCGGAACTGGACCAGGATTTCTTCCGACACCTGGAGTCGCTGCGTCCCTTCGGGCCCGGCAACCCGGCTCCGGTCTTCGCCTGCTCCGGGGCGGAATGTCTGGGCTCGCGCATCGTGGGAGAAAGACACCTCAGGGTGCAACTGGCCCAGGGGGGCCGGGTCCTGGAAGCCGTGGCCTTCGACATGGCGGCCCACCACCCCATGACCGGGGCCCTGGAAGTGGCCTTCAGCACCAGGCTCTCCCACTACCAGGGCCGGGTTACCCCGGACCTGCACCTGCTGGATTGGGGAAAGCCTTAAGTTCTTGGGGGAGGGGGCTAAGGGCTTTTTTGTAAGTGCCCCATACCTCCTCCCCCAACCCCCTAAGGGGAAAAAATTAGCCGGGGGAGTCGGTGCGAAGCACCGCCTTCCCCGGCTCTCTTATGGGGGTTGGGAGGGGGGCTTGGGGGGAGATTGTAAGCGGCCCTCGGCCCCTGGCCCTCCCCCCAAAGTCTACGGCCGCGCCAATTCCTCCAACAAGCGCCGGGCTTCCCGGCGGTCTTCCTCCAGGCCTCCGGGGTGGACCGCGTGTCCGGTGGCGGTGAGGGTCAGTTCCAGTTCGCGACGGGCCTGGGCCAGTTGGTTCAGGCGGAGCCAGGTCTCGGCCAGGTAAAGGTGGTTGGTGCTGTTTTCCGGGGCCAGGCGGGCGGCCGCGCTCAGGTGTTGCCGGGATTTTTCCAGGTCCCCCACCGAAAAGGGCCGGCCCGGGGCTTCGTAATAGATGCGCCCCAGCACCCGGTGGGCCCCGGCCTGGTCGTAGGCTGGATCGACGGTCAGGGAATTTTGCAGCTCCTCCAGGATGCGGGGCAGCAGCTTAAAACCTTTGAGCTTGCCGCCCACCTCGGCCAGGCCGCAAAGGTTGAGGGCCTTCCAGTAATGCCCTGCCACTCCCGGGGGGCTCTCTTGCAACAGCCGGTCGGCATAGGCCAATCCCTTTTCGTAGTATGCCTGCCGCTGACCCTGGGGCGCCAGGTCTCCCAGGATGAAAGAGATCCGGGCCAGGCGTTCCAGCCAGGCAGGCCGGGGCGCGCCGGGGGAGGCAAGGGCCGCTTCCCCGCGGCCCAGGGCGGCTTGGGCCTGGGCCAGGTTCAGCCCGGGTTTTTGCAAGAGGGCGTCGATTTCTGCCGGCTCAGGGGAAGCAGCCGGCGAGGCCGCGGCTGGCGCCGCCATCAGGGTGAGAAACCCCAGGATCAACAGGGCCGGGACCATGCGGCTCCGTCGCTTTCTGGGGGTTGCGTTTGGGGGAAAATTCATGCCTGCACCTACCCCCGGACCGGGAAATTATTGCTTCTCCCAGTATAAACTCCGGAAAGGCCAAATGCCACTCCGACCAAGGGAAGACGGCCGCGGCGGATTGGCCTACGCCTGATAAGTCCTTGCCCGGCTCCCTTTTCTGTGATAGAGGATGGTAAAAGCACGCGCTTGGGAGGACTGAGCATGGCAGGGGTCAACAAGGTTATCTTGGTAGGGCATTTGGGGGCCGACCCCGAGATGCGCTACACGGCCGACGGCACCGCGGTGTGCAATTTCAGGATAGCCACCACCGAGAGATTTAAGGACCGTCAGGGCAACATGCAGGAGCGCACCGAGTGGCACCGGTGAGTGGCCTGGCGGTAACTGGCGGTGATCTGCGGCCAATATCTGGCCAAGGGCAAGCAGGTTTACGTCGAGGGCAGGCTCCGTAACGAGTCCTATGAAAAAGACGGCGCCAAACAATATTCTTATAAAATCGAAGCCGACACCATGCAAATGCTGGGCAGCCCCGGCGGCCGCGGGGCGGAACGTGAGCCGGAGCCGCCCTTCGGCCCGCCGGAAGGCGGCCCGCCTGAGGACGATATTCCTTTTTAAGGCAGGGATCGGGGGTCAGGGTTCAGGGGTCAGGCGCCGGGTTGCCCAAAACCTGGGCAATTTACCGCAGGCACCTGGTCTTGACAACTGATAACTAACAACTGGAAACCGCTTTGAAAGACCGGAGGGCATTAAGGGAGCAGATCGCGGCTCTTTTACGACAGGGCGATTTCCCGGCCCTGGTGAAGTTAGCCGGGCGGGAATCCGGGCTGGCCACCCAGTTGCTGCGCTTCATTTACGACCCCACCGACCTGCTGCACTGGCGCGCCCTGGAAGGCCTGGGCTTTGTTGCCGGGGCGGACCCGGACCAGGTGCAGAAAGTCCTGGGGCGGCTCCTGTGGCTGCTGAACGAAGATTCGGGCAGCTTCGGCTGGGGGGCGGCCTCGGCCCTGGGGGAGATCGGGCGGCACCGGATTTCCCTGTTAAAAGAAATTACCTCCATGTTTTATGGCTTTCTGGAAGAAGAGTTCTCCCGGGGGCCCATGCTCTGGGGGCTGGGAAGGCTGGGGGAGGTGCACCCGGAGCTGCTGACGGAGACCCTGCCCCTGATTGAAGCTGCCCTCCAGGACCCCGATCCCCAGGTGCGGGCCTGGGCCGCTTGGTGCCTGGGCAAAGCCGGGATCAAAGGCGCGGCCACGGGCCTAAAGGCGCTGTTGGCAGATGAGCGCCCCGTCAGGATTTACGACGGGGGCGAATTGCAAGAAACCACCGTGGGCCGGGTCGCCCGGAGCGCCCTGGCCTCGCTTCAGCAGCCGGGTTAAAATCGGGCCGGTCAGGGCAAACATCTCATCTCTGTGCGGTGTCACAGATGAATCCGCCAAGAAAGGAAGAGCATCATGATGATATTGATCTTAGGTTTCATCGGTGGAGTATTGGTAGGCTATAAATACCCCCGGCAGGTCGAGCAGGTCATGGAGTACCTCAAGAAGCTGTTCAACGATCTGAAAAATATGATCAGCAAGAAGGAGACTCCTTCTTAAAAAATTAGACCGCAGATTCGGGACCGGTGGGGCAGGGGCCGAACCGGCCCTGCCCCGGGGCCCTCATCCTTAGCCCGCCGCGATTGATCCGGGAGATTTGAACCAGGAACCACGGCGCCCCCCGGCAGGAGAAGGGTGGGTGCGACGGCGCTTTCTTTTAAGGGCTCAGGGCCTGAGGGCGATCACCGCGCCCTGGCGGCCGGTGACGCGGTCCCGGCGATAGGAGTAAAACTCCCGGACCAGGCACCGGGTGCAGAGGCCGGCGGTGTCGATGTGGGCCGGCAGGAGCCCCGCCGCGGCCAGCTGGTCCCGGCTGAGGCTCCAGAGGTCGAAGTACCGGGGCCGCACCTGGTAAGGCCAGAATTCTGGAGGCAGCTCCCGGCGGAAGTGGCGGAACTCGGCGCAGCAGGGCCCCAGGCTGGGGCCGATGGCGGCCAGCAGCTCCCGGGGCCGGGAGCCGAAGAGCTCGCCCAGGCGCCGGACGGCCCGGGCCAGGATATTCTGCACCTGGCCCCGCCAGCCGCAGTGGACATTGGCCGCCACCCGGCGCCCCGGATCATAGAGCAGCACCGCCTGGCAGTCCGCCTGCTTGATGAGGAGGCCCGGGCCGGGTTCGCCGGTTATCAGGATATCCGCTTCGGGGAACTCTGCCGGAGGCCGGGGGTTGGCGGTGACCAGCGCTTCCCGGCGGCCGTGCACCTGGGCGGCGTGGGCCAGAAAGTTTAGACGCAGGGCCTGCTGCACCCGGCGGCGGTTGGCCGCCACCGCCTCCGGATCGTCTCCCACGGCCAGGCTCAGGTTCAGGCTGTCGTAGGGCCCGGCGCTCACCCCCCCCCGGCGGGTGAAAAAGGCGTGGGCCAGTTCGGGAAAGCCTGCCAGCAGGGGACTGCGGTAACAGGGAAGGCCCCCCGCTTCTGCCAATTGCCAGGTTGCCATGGCGCCTCCTAAGCCCTTAATCTAACATAACCTCCCGCGGTTTTCAGCAGCCCCATGCAGGGCGATTGAGGATAATCCATGGGGTGCGCTGATACCGTTTGCGGTTTCCGGTTTTCGATTAAAATAAAATGAATTCAGTGCGGTCCGGCAAGGTTTCTGCTAAGCCTGCGGCCCAACTTGGGAAAAGATAGCCAAGAATAGTGGCTAGACTGCAAATCGGTATTATTTGGAGGTGGCTCGCTTGGCCGGGAAAAAGTTTCTGATCGTCCAGCACCTGGATTGGGAAGGCCCGGGGTTGCATCTTAAGCGCGGCCTCGAGGAAAACGGGGTTCAGTTTCAGATAGCGGCGGCCTGGCATGAAGAACTCCCGGCGCTTGAGCCGTTTGCGGGCCTGATCGTCCTGGGAGGCTCCCCCAACGTGGATGAGGAAGACCAGTTTCCCTACCTGCGACCCTTAAAAGCCGCCATCCGGGAAACCATCGCCGCAGGCAAGGCCTACCTGGGATTTTGCCTGGGGCACCAGTTGCTGGGCCACGTGCTGGGATGCCGGGTAGGGCCGCTGCCTAAAAAATCCGTGGGTTTCATCACCGGGGAGCTGACCCCGGCCGGCAAGGCCCATCCCGCCTTTCAGGGGTTGCCGTCGCCGCTCTCCCTCTTTAAATGGCACGGCCAGGGAGTCCTGCCGCCCCTGCCGCCGGGAGTGGAGATCCTGGCCCGGTCGGCCGCGGCCCCAGTGGAGGCTCTGGGGATGGCGGACAACCCTAAGGTGGTGGGGCTCCAGTTCGACAACCACGTGGGTCCGGCGGATGTGAAGAAGTGGTTGAAGGCTGACGCGGCTTGGGCCCTGAGCGACGCGGTGGCTGATGAAACGGACATCATGGCCAAAACTTTGGCATGGGTGCCTCTGTATGGGGTGTTAGTCCAAAACACCGGGGACGATCTTGCCGGGGCCATCGTGGCCACGGCCAAGGCCAAAGAGGATGAGATTGGCCGGGAGTTTCGCCGCTTTCTGGGCAACTTTCTCCGCCTGGCCGCGGTTTGAGGCCAGCGGCGGTTAAGGGAAGTCTTAAGGTGGGATAGCCTCCCGTGGTGGTCCACTGCATTTAGTCGCACCCGAGGGGCCTCGGCCATATTCGGATACCTCAAGGCGGCAACCGGGACTTTTCCAGGGGTCTGGACTCGGCATGGGAGCCCGAACCTATCTGGGTTTCCCCCCTCCGCCAGCCCGATCCTTAGAAAATTTAGGCGACGCGGCGCCGCCCGTCCCGGGTTGGCACCAGACTTGAAAGCTATAGGGGAAAAATACCGGGGGCAGCGATGAAGCGGAACAAGCGAACCGAGGTGGTGGCGAACGTCAGGTTGGCTCCCCTGACCGATCGGATCCTGACCAAGATGGGCTCCGAAGGTAGCGTTATCCGCCAGAGACTGCGGCGGTTTTACCGGGAGCGCTCCATCAGCGACGAGGCCGGGCGGGCTGGGGAGGGGGCGCCAGGGTAAGCGGGCCCGGGCCTGGGCCCCGGGTTGGTACCGGCTTGGGCCGGGGCGGTCTAGTATAGGCGCCGGTGGCTTGAGGTCTAGCCTTATGGCCTCGAAGTATAGACTTCGGGGGCCCCGTTCCGGCGCCGGGACCATCAACCGCATGGGCTCATGAACGCCTGGCACTGCCGTAATGCCGCCCAGTCAGCAAGTGGTTATCTTTGGTAGCCACAGGCTGAAGCCTGCGTGTGCCCCGGCTGGAAGCCGGTGCCACCAAAAGATGTTCACCTAAGGAAATAATTGGCTGCTATCTGGACCTAGATGGCGGCCACTGCCCGCATCTGGTTCCCAAGCTCCCGCTTGGGAACCCACTTTTGTGCAAAGCTCTGCTTTGCAAGGCTTACTACAAGATAATTTCACCTTATTCCGAGATACGCCCAAGCGGGGCTTGGCCATAAACTTCCGTTCCCAAGCATGATTGGGAACAAGCACTAAAACCTTTCATACCGGGTCGTAAGCAAACAAATGGCACGGGCGTCCCGCTTGCGCAGGCGCATACTGAAGTCTACGGCTACCAAGGGTAGCTTGTTGACGGCAACTCGGTACCAGTCATTCATGAACCTTCGTGGCCACGGTTGCTGGATAAGAAACGGCATGGGAGGCGGCAACCCCTTCCCCGGCCCAACTGTCTCCGGATTATTTATTGACTGTATCTCCGGGGGTGATTATAGTTGGTGAAATTTAAATAAAACGAAGGTGATTCATGGCCTGGCTGCACCTGGTAGTGGTCCTGGGGATGTTTGCGGTTGGCTGCGGCGAGCAAGTGCTGTACCAGCGCTTTGAAAAAAACATGTGGTCCAGTTATATCCGCCTCAACGAGGTGAAGCTGGGAATGCCGGTTTCCGAGGTGGTGGGGATCATGGGGCCGCCGGCCAGCCGGGAATCAGGGGAATATCGGGGAGGTAACTACACCACGTTTTTCTACCTGACCCACAGCATGGACTTCTCCGAGAGCAACACGGTGCGGGGCGGCTATACGCCCCTGGTCTTCAAAAACGACCGGCTGGTGACCATCGGCGCCCGGGATTACCGCCAGGCGGTGGACCGGCCGGAACAGGAGACTCAACCCAACCTGCCCTGGAATCGGACCCGATAAGCGCAATCAGGGGCCGAGCGGGGCCCGGTAATTACGAGGCCGATCTCAAAAACGAGCTTCTTAGCCGCCGGCGGCGGCTCAGAATGACAATTACCCCGACTTTCAGCCGTCACGAATCCACCTTCTCTATCAGGTAGTGGTTCAATTATCACGCCTTTAGGGCGCCATGAATTGCCCCGCGACCCTCTCCCAAAGAAGCCGTTTGCATCGAGTTTCTTCGGAAGTCTTTAAATGGCTGTCGGTTCAAGCAGCCTTCTCCCCCGCCAGTTGGCCGCAGGCCGCGGCAATTTCCCCCCCCCGGCTCTCCCGGAGCAGCACCGTGTAATTCGCCTGTCTTAGGATGTCCTGGAACTGGAGAATGCGTGCCTCCGGCGGCGGGGCAAAGGGCAGTTGGGGATGGGGATTTAAGGGGATGAGGTTGATTTTGCACCGCAAGCCCCGGAGCAGCCGGGCCAGTTGCCGGGCCTGGCCCGGGGCGTCGTTGACGCCCTCTATCAGGACGTAGGCAAAGGTGATGCGCCGGTGCTTCGGCAGGGGGAATTCCCGGCAGGCCCTGAGGAGTTCGGCCAGGGGGTAGCGGCGGTTGACCGGCATGAGCCGGCTCCGGGTCTCGTCGTCCGTGGCGTTCAAGGAAACGGTGAGGTTGGCCCGGGCCTCCCGGCCCAGCCGGGGAATGAAGGGGGCCAGCCCCACGGTGGACACGGTGAGGCGCCGGTAGGAGAAATTAAGCCCCCAGGGAGCGCTGATCATGGCCAGGGCCCGGACCAGGGCCCCAAAGTTGGCCAGGGGCTCCCCCATGCCCATGAACACCAGGTTGGTGAGCGGTCGCCCCTCCGGGGCCAAAGGCTGCACCGTCCTTATCTGGTTGACGATTTCCCCGGCCGTGAGGTTGCGGATCAGCCCCTTCCTGGCGGTCAGGCAAAAAAGGCAGCCCATGGCGCAGCCCGCCTGGGTGGAGAGGCACAGGGTGGAGTGGTCCTCTTCCGGGATGAGGACGGATTCCACCAGGTTGCCGTCCGTTAGGGCGAAGAGATACTTCCGGGTGCCGTCCCTGGCCTCCTGGGTCTGCTCCACCCGGAGGCGCTGGACCCAGGCCCGCCGGACCAGCTCCTGCCGGAACGGCCGGGCGATATCGGTCATCAGCTCGAAGTCGTCCACCCCTTTGTAAACCCACTTGAGAACCTGGAGGGCGCGGTAGGAGGGCTGGCCCCAGGCGGCCAGGAGGTGCTGCAACTCCGGCAGGGTGTATTCGTTGAGCGAAATCAGGTCGGTCATGGGAGTGAGGCTGTCAGCGGTGCAGCTGTTAGCGGTCAGTTGCAGCTATCAGCAGATAATTTATGTCATGACTGCCGGGCCATGGTTGGTTTGATAACGAGTTGCAATCAAAAAGTGGCACCCGCGTCTCGCCGGCGCCGCCGCAGCCTAAGGCCCGCGGCCACCAAAAAGAGGTTTTGCGGCGTCCGACTAATAATCATTGATTAAGGTGGTTTATTAACAGCCGGAAGGAAGTCGATGGTATAAAGAAAAATCCCCACTAAAACTTAAAACTGAAAGCTGACTGCGGTCTTTACAGCTTTTTTGCCCGTTCCAGGGCCTCCTGCCCGGATTTGCAGGCGATGCACATGGTGGTTACCGGACGGGCGATGAGGCGTTTCTCGGTGATTTCATTGCCGCAAAGTTCGCAGTAGCCGTAGGTGCCGGCGTCGATGCGCTCCTGGGCTTCCCGGATCTTGGTGATCAGTTTCCGCTCCCGGTCCCGGATGCGCAGGGTGAAATTGCGATCCGTTTCCAGGCTGGCCCGGTCGGTGGGGTCTGGAAAAGGTGCGGCCAACCCGGTCATGTCATTCCTGGTCTTGTCGGCCTCGCCCAGGATTTCCGCGAGACGCTCCTGTAAGAGATTTCGGAAAAACTCCAAACGATCCGGTTCCATTACTCAACTCCAGCTGGCCCGAAGTGGCTCAAGGTTTCACGGGAGACCTCGGGGCGGCGGTAATCGCCGCTGGCGCCCCCCCTCTTCTCTAATAATACCAGGTCTTGAATGATCAGGCCACGGTCCACTGCTTTGCACATGTCATAAATGGTGAGCGCGGCCACGGCGGCGGCGGTTAAAGCCTCCATTTCCACGCCGGTGCGGGCGTAAGTCCTGACCCGGGCGAGGATGACCACCGCCTGCTGCTCCGGCTCGGGGGTGAAATCCAGGTCCACCCCGGTGAGTGGCAGGGGGTGGCACAGGGGGATGAGCTGGGCCGTGTTCTTGGCGGCCATGATGCCCGCCACCCGGGCTGCGGCCCAGACGTCGCCCTTGGGAAGGCGGCCCGCCAGCAGCAAGGGAAAGACCTTGGGTCCCACCACCACCCGGCAGGTCGCGGCGGCCTCCCTGAAGGTCACGGCTTTGTCGGCCACGTCCACCATGCGTAGGCGCCCGGATTCATCCAAGTGGGTAAAATCACTCATGGCCGGCTTCGCGCAACTGCTCCCGCTCCAGGCGGGCCAGTTCCTCCATCAGGGTCCTCAGTCTGGGGGTCAACTTCCTGGGGGTGGCCACCACCACTTCGTTGACCTGGTCGCCCCAAGGTTGGTGGGGGCCGCCCGGGGCCCCGGCCCCGGAGAACCGGAAGGTCCACCCCGTCTGGGTGCCCTGGGGCAGGCGAAAGGTCTGGTAACCATCCAGGGTGGGAATCTTGATCATCCCGCCCAGGGCGGCTTCGGCAAAGGAAATGGTGACCCGGCAATGGATGTCTTTGCCCACCCGGGTGAAGAAATCGTCGGGGGCCACGTGGATGACCACGTCCAGGTCGCCGGGGGGGCCGTTCAGGAAGCCGCCGCCGCCCTCGCCGTGGAACCGCAGGCGGTCGCCGTCCCCGGTGCCGGGCGGAATCCACAAGCGGTACTCCCGCCGCACCTCCCGGCTCCCCTCGCCGTGGCAATGGCGGCAAGGCTTGGACCCAATCCTGCCCCGGCCCCGGCAGCGGTCGCACCAGGGTCCGAAGCGCAGCAGGCCCGGCCCGCCGCCACGGCGCCCCCGCCCCTGACAATCGGGGCAACTCTGGTAGCTGCCGCCCACGCCCAGGCCGGTGCCCCGGCAGTGAGGGCAATCCAGGGGGCGGTCCAACTCAATGGCGGTTTCCATCCCCCGGATGGCGGCAACCAGGGGGATTTCCAGGTCGTAGCGGAAGGTGGCGCCCGCTGACTGATGCAGGGTGGCGCCGCCCCGGGAAATGCCGAAGAGCTCCTCGAACAGGCGGTCCTGGTCGGCATACCGTGGTTGGCGGTAATTCTGGGCCGCGGCCGGGCGCTTCTTCCGGCCCCGGACGGCCTGGATGGCTTCGAAGGCCTCCGCGACCAGGCGGAAATGGGCGGCGGCTTCGGGATTGTCGGGGTTGCGGTCCGGATGGTATTGCATCGCCAAAGCCCGGTAACGGCGCCGCACTTCCTCCAGGGTGCTCCGGGGGGGGATTCCCAAAATGCGGTAGTAGTCCTGGGCCGCCATCATCAAGCTTCCGGGCTCTCGGCGCCCAGCCCCGCGATGAGGCCGGCCGCCAGCGCGGTTTTGTCCGGGTCGCCGGCCAGCTCATAAGCCCGGCGGGCAAAGTGGAACTTTTCCAGGGCCAGGGCCCGGTCCCCCAAGGCGCGCCAGACCTCAGGGTCGGGCTCTTTTCCCAGACGCCCCAGCAGGTAGGCGTCCCCGGTCTCGAGAGCATGGGCCTTGATCTTTTCCAGGCCCTCGGAGTCGCCGCCCTTCCGGAAAAATTCCAGGGCGTCTTCCCACCAGCCCAGGGAGAAAAACTCTTCGCCGTATTGCCGGCACAAGGCCGGGGACAGCTCCGGTTCGTTGAGGAGCCGCCTTTTCTTCAGGCAGTTGGGGATCCCGGGCGGCAGTCCGCGGTAATTTTTGGGTTCCATGTAAACGGCTCGTTACCTTGCTTTATCTATATTTTATAGAATATCTCCCGGGCTATGTAAACCGTATTTTTCTCGGGCAGACAGGGGCGGGAAGGGGGAAGTTGTTGACTTTCCCGCGGTCTTTGGGTATGGTATAGTAGTTCTCCGAAATTATCAGTTATTTCGGGTGCTTCAGTGGCCGATGGCCCTAAAGCGCCAGGTTGGGGTTAACCGCTGAGAGAAGCCAAACCGGACCCAGACTCCACCCGGAGCCAGGGCCGCCGGCGCCTGATAATCGACTGATGCTTAAACGCCTCTTGGAGCGCTTCCGCCGGGACCGGGGCCTGCACAAGGCCACCGTGCGGGTGGATTTCTACCCCCAGGACCGGGTAACTCCCCACATTTACTGGCATCACAGCCAGGATCCGGAAGGCGAAACCATCCCCCTGGTGACGTTCTTCTATGCCCGCATCCTGTATGAACTGGCGGAGTTGAACGAAACCCGGGTGGCGCGGCAAGTAATCGATTATCTTGAGAAAAAATTCTGCAAGCCGCTGCAGCCTGGCGGCGATCACTTCAAGAGACCCCGTCTCAGTCTGGGCAAGTTGCGCCTGGTGGAGGAGCCCGAAGGCGAGCCGGTGCGCAGCTACCAGGCCGAGTTCTTCCAGTTCCAGGGGAGCGGCTGCCGCCTGGAGTTCCAGGGCGCCCTGGGCAAAGAAAGCTTTTACCTGCCCGCCGCCTTTCTGGCCTTGCTGCAATCCTGCCTGGACCATCTGGGTGACGAAGTCATACGGCAACTGGCCCGGGCCTTGGAGCGCCTGCACGCCTATTACCGCTTCCGCCGGGACTTTTGGGAGGGGACGGCGCTGGCGGCCGGGCCTGTCTTCGCCCTGGGCACCGAAGAGATCAAACCGGAAGAGGCGACCCCGGAGGTTTGAGGCCGAGTTACGCGCCGACAAGTAATTTGGGCAGCCGCAGGCTTTACCGTGAAAAACCAAATCCCCCTAAGTCCCCCTTTGAAAAAGGGGGACTTTTTAAACCCCCCTTTAATAAAGGGGGGTAGGGGGGATTTTTCATCTTCGGGG
>JBGPBR010000015.1:0-12584 GCA_041481325.1 Desulfobaccia bacterium | reverse complement strand
ACCAGCACCCGGGAAAGGGGCCCCAGAAAGGCGGCGATGAGCTCTTCGGGCAGGGGGTTGGTGAACCCCAGTTTCAAGACCCGGACCCGGCGGGCCAGGCCCAGCTCGCTGACCGCATCGGCCACGTAAGCCCCGGCCACGCCGCTGGTGACAATGCCCCAGGTCCCGTCGCCGGTGACCTGATTGAAAGGGGAGCCTTCGCTCTCCCGCCTGGCCCGGGCCCCGGCCGCCAGCAGCCGCACGTGGGCCACTCTGGCCACCGCGGGCACCATCACCTTGCTGAAGGGGTCTTTCTCAAATAGGCCCGGCCCCGGGAAGGAAGCCAGGGCCCCCAGGGTCACCGGCCCCCGGGTGTGGTTCACCCGGGTGGTGGTCCGGAGCAGCACCGGCAGTTGGAGGGCCTCGGAAAGGTCGAAGGCGGCCAGGGTCATCTCCTTGGCTTCCTGGGGACTGGCGGGCTCCAGCATGGGGAGCCCGGCCATTTTGGCGTAGTAGCGGTTGTCCTGCTCGTTCTGGCTGGAGAACATGGAGGGGTCGTCGGCGCTGACGATGACCATGCCGCCCTTGACCCCCACGTACGCCAGGGTCATGAGGGCGTCGGCGGCCACGTTCAAGCCCACGTGCTTCATGGCGCAGAGGGTCCGCCAGCCCGCGGCCGCGGCCCCTGCGGCCACCTCCAGGGCCACCTTTTCATTCACCGAGTATTCGAAATAGAGGTCCGTTTCCCGGGAGATCTCGTAGCAGCGGTCGCCGATCTCCGAGGCCGGGGTCCCGGGATAGGTGGCCACCAGGGCCACTCCGGCCTCCAGGGCCCCCCGCACTATGGCCTCGTTGCCCAGAAGCAGGCGCCGCTCTCCCGGCAGTCCTTGCAGCAGTTCCGACATGGAAAATTCCCGGCACAGGAAATTTAATAAAAACGTTATTTTATAGCATAATTACCCCAAAAGCGCCAAGGGAAAAAACCTGGAGCCCCATCTTTTGCCTGGATTAACAGGATGTTATACCGACTGGCGTTTAATACCGAGGTGCGCTCAGAAAAGCAATTTTGGTAGCCGCAGGCTTCAGCCTGCGCCAGCACGGGCGGGACGCCGGTGTCACATCGCGGTAATAATAAGGGGGGCTTAGTCGCCCAGCAGGGGGGATAGGAAGGTTTTACCGCTGCGTATGGTTTCGATGGCGGCGTAGAGGGCCTGGTCCGCGTCCTCTTTGAGCAGGTAGCCGTCCACCCCGGAAACCATGGCCTGGCGAAGATATTCTTTACTGCGGTGCATGCTCAGAATCAGCACCTTGACGGCGGGATAGAGCTTCTTAATGCGATGCGCGGCTTCCAGTCCCCGAAGGCGGGGCATGGAGATGTCCAGGAGCACCAGGTCGGGGGTGATTTTCTTGAGGATTTCCAGGAGTTCCAGGCCGTCGCCGGCTTCCCCGACGACTTTCAGATGGTCGTGTTCCTCGATAATTCTCTTGATGCCCTGGCGCACCAGCACGTGGTCATCGGCCAGAACGATCTTGCAAGTATTCATAAAAGTTCCCCGGTTTGCACCCAGTTCGAGACCTGGCGTTGAGCCCGTTCCCCGCCGTCAACCCAAGCCTCCGGGCGCCTTCCCGGCCGGTCGCCGGTATTGGGCGCGGCCTCCCCCTGAATTGGCTCGCGGGAACGGAAAAATTCCAGGGTGGGAAGCCAGAAGGCGCCATTCCCCCTGGCCGGGCCCATCACAAACCCGGCCGCCGGCGCCCCTTCCTTAGGCAGGTATTATCTTCCGGCGGCGTAACCGGATTAGTAGACCCGGACGCTTCCAATAATCTCTTTCTTCTCCATTTCTGAAAGATGTATGAAATTTCTTCCTATAACTTCCCCGATTATTGGTCAATGAATAATCATCATATTTTAAAAGTCAACATTTCCTGGCTCAATAGCTTAGTAAAAAAAGTATGGCCTGGAATAATGAAAAAAACTCATTCAGGCCCCTCAAATAATGTGGGCCCATGTTTGTCCTCTCCTCATTAATAGTATTAACTATTATTCAATTAGGATTATCCAGTAGTATCCTGCCGACGCCGCCGGTTGATTGACGGGGCGCCTGCCGCGCACCGGGCCGGCCACGGCCGGTGGCCGTCAGGACCGGGGTTGCTGTTGGGAGAAGTGTTAAGGTTGGTGGCACCGGCTTCCAGCCGGTGCGAGGTGCAGGGTGGGCAGGGCGCCCCCTGCATGGCGGGCAATGCCCGCCCTCCTTATTTTCCACGCTTTCTGGGTGAGCCGCAGGCTCGGGCGCGACTGCTTGGAAAAGTTTCGAGTTTCGAGAATTGAGGAGTAAATAAAGGGTGGGCAAGGCCCACCAGCTTCCTGGCCCAAGCGCAGCTTGGGAAAATTGAGGACCCCCGCCCCCGGGTGTCCGGCGCAGGTTTCTCGTAAGGGCCTGCGGATAGCAGATGAGGCGGGCGGGGACGCCCGCCCCGGCATGTTTGCCTGATTTATGAGTGGGCCAAAGGCCCGGGGACGACTGCTGGGATTCCGCGCCGGCCGCCGTCGCCCCGCACCGGCGCCAGCCTATTTTTTCCGGCCTCCCATCCACCAGGGGATATCCGAGGGGGACCGGGCGGCGGCTCTCAACTGCTCCATTTCGCCCCTGAGGCCGGCAAGCTCGCCGTTTAACCGGTTCACTTCGCCGGACAGCCGGACCAGCTCATCTTTCTGTTGGACCGCTGCCGTTGTGGCCCTGGCGGCCTCCTCCTTTAAAGAAGCCATCCAACCCCTGAGCTGGGTGGCATCGGCCACCGCGGCCCTGAGGCCCGACTCCATCTTTTCCAGGCGCTCCTTGACTTCCGGGGCCAGTTCCTGGGGCCGGCCGGGCCTTGGGGTCGCCAAATCGGGAACCACCGCATCCAGGGGGGTTCCCTGACTCACCACGTCCAGGGGGTTTTCTCCGATGGTGCTGCGCTTTGCCATGTCAGCGACTCCCTTCTTGACCGATGATTTCACTGGCCAGGGCCCGGTAGTCCGCGGCGCCGGCGCTCTTGGGGTCGTAGCTGGTGATGGGCTGGCCGAAGGATGGGCATTCCGCCAGGCGGATGTTTTCCCGGATGACCGTCCGGTAGACCAGATCGCCGGAGCGTTTCCGCAGCTCTTCCACCACTTCCCGGGCGTGGCGGGTGCGGGCGTCCACCCGGCAGGCCAGGATCCCGGAGATCTTGAGGTTGGGGTTGAGACGGTCCCGGACGATCTCCACGGTCTGGAGCAGTTGGGCCAGACCGCCCAGGGCCATAACGTGGGCCTCCACCGGCACCAGGAGTTCGGCCACCGCGGCCAGGGCGTTGACCGTGAGGATTCCCAGGGTGGGAGGGCAATCCAACAGGACGTAATCCCAGCGGCCCTGGGGCAGGCGTTCCAGGTTGCGCCGCAGGATGGTTTCCGCCCCCACTTCTCCGGCCAACATCTTTTCCACCCCTACCAGCCAGGCGGAAGACGGCACCAGGTCCACCCCCCCGACCCCGGCTGCCTGGATGAGGTCCGTCAGGTTGCCGTTGTCTGTAAAAACGCCCAGAACCCCCTTGCCGGCGTTCCTGATCCCGAACCAGGCGGTGGCCGAGTGTTGCGGGTCCAGGTCGATGAGCAGGACCCGCCGGTTTTGCTCACCCAGGGCCGCGGCCAGGTTGACGCTGGTGGTGGTCTTGCCGCTGCCGCCTTTCTGGTTGGCGATGGCCAAGGTTCTCATGGGTTCGACTCCTCCCCCTCCTTTCTTACCGGTTTAATGGCGCCTTACCGGCCCGAAATACCCAATCCTACGGGCTGTAAGCGCAAGGTCACCCGGATCTTTCCGGCGAATTTCCCCTGCAACAACCTCGGGGTGCAATAGAAACTGGTAGCCGCAGGCAAGAGCCCCAAAAAGCAAAGCCCGAGCGCTGCCAAAACCCCCGGCGGGGGCCCCCCGGGCCTTGCGGCTACCGGAACACTCGGGCTTGGTATCTTTTCAGGGAACGGCCTCAAAGGGCGGCCTCCCGGTTCATTTCTTCCTGGCTCACCATGCCATAGGGAGGCGCCAATGTCAATCTCAGGAGCGCCACTTGTTATGATCCTGTTTTCGGTTTTCGGTTAAGGCCCGGCGGCAGGACTCGGGCTCCCTAAAAACGGGCCGGGAGAGAGAAGAATTTGTATTTTTCGCCGCGGCTGAGTAAACTAAGGAAGAGGGCCAACCTCAGAAGGTCCGGGCCCCGGCAAGTCGCCGCCCCGGAGAAAGGCTGCATGGAGAAAAACGCCAAAATCTACCTAGCCGGCCATCAAGGCCTGGTGGGCAGCGCCATTCGGCGGCGCCTTGAAACCGCGGGGTTCACGAATTTGCTGGTCAAGAGCCTCGAAGAGCTGGACTTGCGGGATCAGGCCGGGACCGCGGCTTTTTTTGCCCGGGAAAAACCCGATTACGTCTTCCTGGCCGCGGCCCGGGTGGGCGGCATTCATGCCAATTCCACCTATCCCGCCCAGTTCATTTACGACAACCTCATGGTGGCGGGCAACGTCATTCACCAGGCCTACCTCCAGGGAGTAAAAAAGCTCCTTTTCCTGGGCAGTTCCTGTATTTACCCCAAGTCTTGCCCCCAGCCCATGAAGGAGGAATACCTCCTGGACGGCAAGCTGGAGCCCACCAACGAACCATACGCGGTGGCCAAGATCGCCGGCATCAGGATGTGCCAGGCCTATAACCGGCAGTACGGCACCCGCTTCATCTCCTTGATGCCCACCAATCTGTACGGCCCCGGAGACAATTTCGATCTCGAGGATTCCCACGTCATTCCGGCCCTGATGCGCAAGTTTCACGAAGGCAAAGTGAACGGCGCCCGGACCGTGACCGTCTGGGGCAGCGGCGCCCCGCGCCGGGAATTTCTTTTTGTGGACGACCTGGCCGACGCCTGCCTGTTTCTGATGGAGCGCTACGACGAAGACGAGATAATCAACGTAGGGATGGGCGCGGACCAGACCATCGCCGAACTGGCCGGACTGCTGGGGGAGGTGGTGGGGTTCAAGGGAGAGCCGGTCTTCGACCTGAGTAAGCCGGACGGCACCCCCCGGAAACTGCTGGATGTGACCCGGATCAACCGCCTGGGGTGGCGGGCCCGGACGCCGCTGCGGCAGGGGTTGGAGAAGACTTATGCCTGGTTCGTGGACAGTCATTGGGCCAGGAAAACCGGACATTGACCAGGGCCCGGCCAGGGGCGGGGTTAAAACCCGCCCCTGCTTTCTTCAGGCCCAGTATTACCTCCTTGAAAAAGTTTTGAGTTTCGAGTTTTGAGATAGAGAAGTAAATCTAGGGTGGGCACGGCCCACCAGTTTCCTTGCCCAAGCGCAGCTTGGGAACGGGAAATGAAACCCGGTACTCCCAATAACCGAACTTTGGCTCAAGGGAATAACATGAACTCCCCCAAGCGACTTGATTTCATCGATCTGAAAGCCCAGCAGCGCCTGATTTATCCGGCTCTCAAGGAACGGCTGGCGCGGGTGCTGGCCCACGGCCAGTATATCCTGGGGCCCGAAGTGGCGGAGTTGGAAGCCAGGCTGGCCGCCTACGTGGGGGTCAAGCACGCCATTTCCTGCTCCTCCGGCACCGACGCCCTGCTGATGCCCTTGATGGCCTATGGAGTGGGCCCCGGGGACGCGGTCTTCACCACTCCCTTCACCTTCATCGCCACCGCCGAAGTGATCCAGCTCCTGGGGGCCACCCCCGTCTTTGTGGATATCGATCCCCGCACTTTTAATCTGGACCCCGAAGCCCTGGCCGCGGCGATTGCCGGACTGGGGAAAAGTCCCCAGAGCGCGGCGCTCAGGCCCAGGGGGGTCATTCCGGTGGACCTGTTCGGCCAGCCGGCGGATTATGACCGCATCAATGAGCTGGCCGGCCGGCACGGGTTGTTCGTGCTGGAGGACGCGGCCCAGTCCTTCGGGGCGACCTTGGGGGGCAAACGCGCCGGGGCCCTGGCCGAAGTGGCGGCCACCTCCTTCTTCCCGGCCAAACCCCTGGGGGCTTACGGCGATGCCGGGGCGGTCTTTACGGACGACGATGAACTGGCGGCGGCGCTGCGCTCCATCAGGGTCCATGGGCAGGGCTCCCACCGTTACGAGAATGCGCGCATCGGCATCAACGGCCGCCTGGATACGATGCAGGCCGCGGTGTTGCTGGTGAAGCTGGATATCTTCGACCAGGAGGTGGCCGCCCGGCAACAAGTGGCCCGGGATTACAGCCAGGCCCTGGAAGACCTGGTCCAGGTTCCCTACCTGGCTCCGGGCCGGACCTCCGTCTGGGCGCAGTATTCGGTGCTCAGCGACGACCGGACGGCGCTCATGGAGAAATTGCAAGGAGCCGGCATCCCCACGGCCATCTATTATCCGCGGCCCCTCCATCTCCAGGGCGCTTTTGCGCACCTGGGCCACCGGCAGGGTGAGTTTCCCGTCAGCGAACGCATCGCCGAGCTGATCTTCAGTCTGCCCATGCACCCTTATCTCCAGGGTTCGGATCAGGAAAGGATTATTGCCGGGTTAAGGTAGGAGCCCCGACCCCGGCGATCCGGCGCAGGCGAGACCAAGGCGCCACCGGTCTGACTGAAGCCGATATTAGTCCTGTGCCATCCTTGCCACCCCTTCTTTATTTCAGCGGAGAATTATGGTTCCATTGGAGGCGTTGGAGGACTGCTTTCCTGAAGATTGCGGACCACGTTCCATCCAAGGGATGAAAGCCAATTGAAATGAGGGTTACGAGGGGAGGAGAATGAAGAGAGTCGCCGCGGCCATACTGTCCCTGTTGCTGATATCAGTCTGCTCTTACCCGGCTTTTTCCGGGACCCTGACGACCAACGAGTTTCTTGCCAAGCTGCGGTTGGGGGCCCGGGGGGAAACCGAGAAAAACGCCTTCGATGCCGGCCTGGACCGGGTGGACGCCCGTCTCGGCAAAGAGATTTGGGTGGGTGACCCCAAATACGGCTCAACTTTCCAGCAGGCGGTGACCGCCATCGGCGCCACCCCGGCGATTCTGAGAGTCCCGTCCGGGACCCACAATATCGCCGCCGACCTGACCCTCCCCGCCACCCTGGCCCTGAAACCGGAACGGGGGGCGCTGATCTCCGTGGCCGGCGGCGCCACCTTGACCATCGGCAACTTTATCGACCCGGGATTGTTCCAGGTATTCGCCGACGCCAACGCGGATAACAGCAAGGGGGTGAAGTTCGCCAAGGGAGCCGTGCCCTTGGTGCGCCCCGAGTGGTGGGGGGCCAGGGCGGACGGCAGCGGCGCCGGGGCCCAGGCCACCGCGAATAAGACCGGCATCACCAAGGCCCTGTATGCCGGCGGCGCCAATATCTGGCCGGTAACCGTGCAACTGGCTTCCGGCCAGTATGATACCGACGGCACCATCTCCATGCCCGCGGGCGCCAGTCTCATCGGGGCCGGGATGCCCAGAGAAGCCTCCACCCACGGCAGCCGCATCAACCTGCTGTCCGACGCCGGCTGCCATATCATCACCGCGATGGCTGGGGTAAACAGCGGCAGCACCGTCCGGGACCTGGGGTTGTACGGCGGCGATAACGCCAACGGCACTCTTTATGACGGCCTCAGTATCACGGTGGGAAACTGCTGGAACATTATCAACGTTTCCAGTTGGGGCGGTCTCAGGTGGGCGGTCAACTGTCCTGCTTACGGCCAGGGAACCAGGGCCATAATCAGGGGCTGCCAGTTCAGGTCCCGCAGCGGCGTCAACCTCCAGTGGGATTCCCTGGTGGAAGGCAATGAAATAATGCCGGGGATCGGGGCCATCGTCAGCAACTACGATTTCGCCACCGACACCGCCTGGACCAAGGGGGCCGGCTGGACCATCAGCGGCGGCAAAGCCAATCACGCCGCCGGAGCCACCGAGACTCTAAGCCAATCGGTCAAGTATATCCAGGCGGGTGAAACCTACAACGTCTGGTTCACCGTCAGCAACCGCACCGCCGGCTCGGCAACGGTCTCCCTGGGCTCCGCCGCCGGCTCGGCCCGGAGCGGCAATAGTACCGCAGCCGGGTTGACCTACTGTGAGGAACTCACCCCCAACGCCTCCGGCATCGTCACCCTGGCCATCACCCCCACCAGCGACTTTGACGGCAAGATCGACGACGTCCGGGTCCACCACGGGTCCGGGGTGAGGTTCAACGGCAGCGGCAACGTCTGTGGCAACAACATCATCTTCGGCGACGCCTGGGCCATGGTGGGGATAGATTTTGCCGCGAGCTGCGAGAGTTCGACCACCACCGGCAACCGGGTGGATTCCAGTGACTATAACGTCAAAATCTACGCCCAGGCGGGGGTCATCAACGGCAACGCCTTTCTCGGGGCCCGGCGGCACGGTCTGCTGGTGCCGGTGAGTCGACCGCTGCAAAACACCTTGATAACCGACAACAAGTTTGACGGCAACGGCAGTTTTCACGACGCGGTCCAGGGCGGCTACGGGTTTTACCTCGCGGGGTATGAATCCGCCTCCGTCATCCGCAACAATCATTTCTCCGGCAACTACACCGGGGCGATATACTCCACCCAGTTGCCGGACTCCGTCAACGACCACAACCTCACCGAGGCTAACGCCGGGGCGGACATTCAGGTCTCGTCCCTGCCGGCCCTGCCTTACGCTTACAACTACGCCAACGTCGGCGCCGGCAAATACTTCCGCACCAATGCCGGGAGCTCCGCCAAGATCGGCCGCCTCAAGGGTGGTTGCCGGGGCAAGGAAGTGGTCATCACCCTGGGTGAGACCAACACCAAGCTGGAGCAGTTCAACACCCGGGCCGACGGCACCCATGGCCATATTTACACCTGCTTTGCCACCGGAAATGCCTGGAGCGGCAACCTCGTGGGCGCCACCTCCTCCTGGGCCTACTTCGGGGCCACCCCCACGGTGGGAGATTGCATCTACTTCGGCGACGTGGGGGAAAGCGGCGCCTGGAAGGGCAGCGGCGAGCGCATCTGCGGCCTCAGGATTTACAATGCCACCCCTGCGGTCACCGGCGGGGCCGGGAACCTCACCTGGGAGTATTGGAACGGCAGCGCCTGGGCCACCCTGTCGGTGAGCACGGTGGATATCTTCTCGCCCGCGGCCGGCTACCAGAGCCTCAAGTTCAGTCCGCCCGCCGACTCCGTCCCGGTTAATTTAAATGCCCTGGGATTGGGCGGAACACCGCCGGACACCGGCCCCCGGAACTGGATCAGGTGCCGGGTGACGGGGACGACCGGCTTCACTAACGCGGGCGCCAACAACACCAACGGGGCGGGTTTGAGCTATCTGAAACTTAACGGCGATTTCGGCCCCCTGACCACGGGCCAGACCGGGACCATCTCCTTGCGGAAGCTGGATAACGGGGTGTGGACGGAGGTGAGCCGGTTTATCAATTGAGGAAAGGGCCCGGAGTCCTGAAGGGGTGCAGGGGGCGCCCTGCCTGCGTATAAAGGCGGGCCGTGCCAGCCTGCCTCCGGACCTGAGTCCATGGGCGGCCGGGATGGCAAGAAGTTCCAGCAGGCTTTTGAAAAACTACCAATTTATCCGAACCGTCATCATAGGCGCCGCGAAGAATCTTGTATATTAAACCGGTTGAGACCATGCACGGCGCTCAGGATGACCTAAAAAACCCGGTTTGCACCAGCCTGCTAATGCTGCCCAACTCCTAAGATGGGGCCGGTCGGGGCATTCAGGCCTTTCTGGGAGATAATATCTTTTTCAGGCATCTTTGCAGAAAGCGGTCCTGGCCCGGTTGGCCACAGACGGCTCTCAAGTAGCTCGGCTGCGGCCAGAGGATTGAGCCCAGATAGAAAAGACGGTCCCGCCAGGCCCGGTGCCGATACAGGCTGACGAAATGAGGGGTAAATTCTCCCAGGGTCCGGTTCAGCACCAACCTTTCCACCCGGGTGGGGGCGTATCCGGATAATGATTCCAGGACCGCCGGCGGCACCGCGGCCTCCACGTGCCGGGCCACCTCCCGCAGGACCAGATAAATCGGCGCCTGAAAATTCAACCGCGCCACCTCGGACCGGAACTCCTGCCAATCAATGGGCAGAAAGTTGGGTGCGAGGGCAAAATCCACCAATTGAAAGAGTCCGTGAAACCCGTCGCAGGCGTGCATCAGCAGGAGCATATAGGCGTGTTCCGGGGAGGGAACCTTAACGGGGCAGCCGCAACAGTCCAGGGTGTGAGCCCGGCCGCGCAGGCGAGGGATGGGGAAGGGATACCAAAGGTCCGGATAGTCCACTTGCCAGTGCAGATCCACCGAGAGAGGCAGGTCCGGGGGCGGCTCGTAATGGAGCTCCCGGCGAAACCGCCGGCGAAACCCGGGCCTGGGGTCGAGGCACTCGGGCCGCAACCGGAACCCCAGATCTTCCAGGACTGAGCCGGCCGTATCGACCTGGTCCCGGGAAACCAGCAAGTCGATATCCCCCAGGGGCCGCACCGCCGCGTCCTGATAGAGCCGCAACCGCAATTCGGCCCCCTTGAAGAGCATGACCTCCACCCCGGCCTGCCTCAAGCCCCGGAGCACCGCTTGGGTCTGGCGTTCCTCCAGGGCTGCAGCCTGCAAGGCCCGGACATAATCCAGGCGCAGGGCCTGAAGGAGCGAATCTTCCACCTGCGGTTGCAGCCCCTTTCGGGCCACGACGCTGAAAATCCAGGGGGTAAGCCGCTGCCGGCGCAAAACCTCCAAGCCCCCCGGATGAAGCCCCCGGAGGGCAGGCCCCAGGTCCGCCGAACCCTGCAACATCCCGGCGAGGAGCAGCCTGATGGTGGTTAGCCCGTCCCCCCCAACCGCGGTAGGCAACTGCCAGGGCGAGACCATGTTTTCCATTAACGGTTATCATATCATTATTCCTCCTCCCACGGCAGTTCTTCACCCCCAAAACCCAGTTTCTCAGCCGCCGACCATCTTTCCCCAAAACTGCGATAGCGCCGGTTGACAAGGGCGGGAGCGTTTCTGGTCTTCTCATTTTCGCCTTGCATTTCCCCGGGGAGAATGGTTAAATACCCCAGGGGTGGATTATCCTCCCCCCCCTAAAAAAAATTTTACCATGTGGTCAGCAGCCTTTAAGAGGGCAAGTTTTTGGGAACCTACCACCTGAGTCAAGTCTCCATTCCGAAGAATGTTCTGGTGCAGACATTTGACAATGAATCGGTGCTGCTCAACCTGGATACCGAACAATACCATGGTCTGGACGACGTGGGGACCCGCATGTGGCTGGCCTTGACCCAGACGGGCACTATCCAAGAGGCTTTCGAACGCCTGTTGACGGAGTACCGGGTGGAACCGGGGACCCTGAAGCAGGATCTGGATGATTTCGTTAAAAAATTGCGGCAGCGCGGCCTGGTTGAACTAAGTGCTGGTCAATCTGAATAAACTCAGGCGTCTTAGCTGGCTCGAACTCCGGAAGCTGAGCCAGGCTGCGGTGGTCCTGCCCCTTATCGGGCTGGGGCTTGGCTGCCTGGGATTTCGGCGGCTGGCCGGAGCGCTGGGGCGGTTTTCCGGCCGCGGCCGGCAGACCGCAGTGGCGTCCGCCGAAGCCGGCCCGGGCCTGATCCTGCTGACCTGCCGGATGCTGACGCTGGCGGCCGGGCACGGCCCGTACCGGCCGACCTGCCTGGTGCGTTCCCTGGCCCTGTGGTGGCTCCTGCGCCGCCAGGGAGTAGCCGCAGATTTGCATATCGGCATCAAACCCTCCGGAGAAAGCCTGGAGGCCCATGCCTGGGTAAGCTTTAAGGGGCGCATCCTGAATGATTTAGGGGATGCCCCCGAACGCTTCACCCCCTTTCCTGCCGTTACCCCGAACCCGGACTTCTGCCGATGAGCGGCATCGTGGGCCTATGGAATCTGGACGGCGAGCCGGTGGCCGCGCCGCAGCTTCGGGAGCTCAGCGCCCGCCTGGCCCATCGCGGCCCCGACGGCGAAGGGGTGTGGCTGGATGGTCCGGTGGGCCTGGTCTGTCAACTCATGCGGGTCACCCCTGAGTCGCAGCGGGAAGTCCAGCCCCTGGTGCACCCCCACGGGGTGGTAATCTTCGACGGGCGGTTGGATAACCGGGAGGAACTCCTGGGCCGGTTGGCGGGCGCCCACGGCCTCTGCGCCACCTCCCCGGACCCTGATTTTATCCTGGCGGCCTACCTGGCCTGGGGAGAAAACTTTCCGGAAAAGCTCAAGGGCGATTTTGCCCTGGCGGTTTTTGACCCCGTCCGGCAAAAACTGGTATTGGCCCGGGACGCCATCGGCATCAGGCCCCTTTACTACTGCCGCCAGGGTGATCTCTTCATCTTTGCTTCGGAAATCAAGGCCATTCTGGCGCATCCCCGCATCAGCGCGGTTCCCGATGCCCATATGGTGGCGCATCACTTCTTGGACGGCAGTAGCAGCCATTCGGATCTGACTTTCTTCAAGGATATCTTGACGCTGCCGCCGTCCCATCAGGCCGTGGTGACGCCTGAAAGACTAACTATACGACAATATTGGGATTTCGATCCCAGCCGGCAAATCCGGTTGAGTTCTTACCAGGAATACGTGGAAGGCTTCCAAGATTTCTTTGCCCAAGCGGTACGGCGCCGGTT
>JBGPBR010000014.1:0-12704 GCA_041481325.1 Desulfobaccia bacterium | reverse complement strand
TGGTGGACCTTAAGGCCCTGGGACCCCGCACCGTGATCCTGGACTGCGACGTCCTCCAGGCCGACGGCGGCACCCGCAGCGCCGCGGTCACCGGGGCCTTCGCGGCCCTGTGCCTGGCCCTGGAAGACCTGAGGCGCCGGGGGCTCCTGGCGAACTCCCCGGTCACCAGCCAGGTGGCCGCGGTGAGCGTGGGCCTGGTGGACGGCCGGCTGCTCCTGGACCTGGATTACGAGGAGGACTCCCGGGCCGGGGTGGACGCCAATTTCGTGGCCACCGGCCAGGGCGAGCTCATCGAGGTGCAGCTCACCGGCGAGGCCGGGCCCTTCCCCGGGGCCGAACTCAGCCGCATGCAGGAACTGGCCCTCAAAGGGGTCAGGGAACTGGCCCGGCTCCAGGAAGAGACCCTCGCCCCATGCCTGCCCCTACCCTGGTGATGGCCACCCGCAACCCGGGCAAGGTCCGGGAGCTCCAGGAGATTTTGCAGGACCTGGGATTGCGCCTCCGGTCCTTGCGGGATTTTCCGGACCTCCCGGAGATCCCCGAGGAAGGGGCCACCTTTGCGGCCAACGCCCAGGCCAAGGCCCAAGAAGTGGCCCGCTGGACCGGGCTCCCGGCCCTGGCCGACGACTCCGGTCTGGAGGTGGCGGCCCTGGGGGGGCGCCCCGGGGTGTTCTCGGCCCGCTACGCTCAGGACCGCACCGCCCCGGCGGCCCCCACCGATGAGGACAACTGGCGCAAACTCTTAGACGAGCTCGCCGGGCTGCCGTGGGAGGCGCGGGGGGCCCGCTTCGTGTGCGAAATCGCCCTGGCGCTGCCCGACGCCCGCCTCTTCCGGGCCCGGGGCGAGTGCGCCGGCTTCATCGCCCTGGCCCCCAAAGGAGAGACCGGCTTCGGCTACGACCCGGTCTTCTTCGTGCCGGAGTACGGCGCCAGCATGGCGGAGCTGGGCCCCAGGGTGAAAAACCGGATCAGCCACCGGGCCCGGGCCCTGGCGGCCTTAAAGGAACTGCTCCGCGACCTCAAGCCCGACCTGGCCAGGTGGTCGGTTCCCTGAGACCCTGCCGCCATCCCCGGCTGCCATAAAAGGCCGTCTTGGTCAGCCGCAGCCTGCAACCTGGCCGGCGCCGCTGAGACGCCGCCGCTTTGAGCGCCGGCGAGACTGAACGCTCAAAGCCGCTTCCAGATAAACGTCCCCTGCCCCCTGCCTAATTACCAGGAAGCATAAAAAGGTAAAACCGCCGCCCGCGGCGGTTCCTGCGCCGCCGCGGGCCGCGGCCCGACATTTTCAGAGAAGCTCCTGAGGCTCCCCCAATTACCCCACTCTGCCCCCGGTGGCTGGCCGCGCCGTCGCCCCCTCCTAATTTACCGATAATCGGCCCTCCAGGGTCCGGACGACCTAACATATTCGCCCTCCGGTCCGTCTAATCATCAAGAATAAGGAGTTGCAGTTATAGCCATTGCCGAAAGTCCCAGCCTGTTTCTCTCTCTCCTTGAGGGCAGAGGGGCGGGTGAGGGTGAATCAGAAAAAACTTTGGGCAATGAATATAAAGGGCAAGTCCGGGCGTCGGGGAAGAGGTCAGGGGGGATCCTGTAGGTCGACCGGTCCCGGCCGCGGAGCCGCCAAATGGCAAAAGGTCGGAGTGATTCAATCCAAATCGGGGGATAATGAGAGGGAGGAGCAATGCCCATTTTTTCTTTGGCAGCAGTCTTGTTAGTGAGCACCCTGGCGCTGTCCGGGTGCATGGGGTCTTTACCGGGAGCTTTCGGCGGCTACGGTTCGGGCTATGGTTCGGGTTACGGTTCGGGTTCCGGCTACGGCGGCGCCGGGGGCTATGCCCAGGGCTGCCCGGTGCCGCAGCCTTACGCCTTGGACCCCAGCGCGGCCGGGGCATACTCCCAGGCTTATCAGCAGCCCTATAATCAAAGCTACGGCTACCCCGGCAGCGCCGGGGCCTACGCCTACCAGCCGGGCTACAACGGGACCGCAGCCGGGACCCCGGGCGCCTTTATCGACCAGAGGTTGCAGCGCCAGGAAGAGCGCATCCAGCAAGCCTTGAACTCCGGGCAGCTCACCCCCGAGCAATACCAGCGCCTGGAAAGTGAGCAGGCCCGGATTAAAAGCGCCAAAGAGCGCATGCTGGCCGACGGCAACCTCAGCCCCCAGGAGCGAACCCGCCTCAACGCCATGGCGAACCGGAGCAGCCAGGATATAAACCGGCTGGGGCATAACAATAATGTCGCATCCCAGACCGGCGGGCAGACTCAGACCAATGGCCAGACTCAGGCCAATGGCCAGACCCAGGCCAATGGCCTGACCCAAACAGGGCAGCAGTACCAGCGCCGCGGCCAGTCTCAGACCAATATCCAGGCTCAAGCAGCGGGGGCGTCCCAGACCGGGGTCCAGCCCCAGACCAATATGCAGGCGCGGTCCAACCTGGGGTCCCGGAACCTGGCCCAAGCCCGGCCCGGAATGCAGTCCCGCCCCATGATGCAGGCGCGCCCCATGGCCCAACCCCGGGCCAACGGCGGCAGAACGGCCCGCCCGGCCACCGCGACCCCCTGACCGGGCTTAAAGCCACCCTTTGAGGCCCGGTCGGCCTCTTAAGGTTACCTCTCTCCGGGGGCCGGCGGGGGCCGGCCTCCCACCCGCCAGGCCGGGGCTTCTCCATTCCTGAGAGCCCCGGCCCCTTCTGGAGGTCGCCCCCATTGATTAGAGTGGTGGGTATTAATTTTTCTGGGCGTCTGGGGGAGAACCATTTTTCCCGCCGAGGCGCCAAGACGTGGAGAGCATTTACGCTTATTTATGCGGCTCCTCTTCCAATTTCCCCTTCTGCTTAGTGCCGCAAAGAGGGCAGAGAATATCGATCTCCTTCTCGTCGCCGATGAATCTTTCCCGCAGCGCCTCGGGCCCCATAAAGCTGACGTCGCCGCAGGCGCATTGGGGACATTCGGCCCGCACCCGGTATCTCCGTTTGGACATATCTCCTCCTCTTTGTTGGCGGATTCTTAGGCAGAGCCGCGGCCTTGCGGCTGGCCCGCTGCCTTAGCTGCCAAGTTAATCATCGGAGGCGACCCTGGCAAGACGCCTGGCCTCCGAATAAGGGCAGGCCGCCGGGGCAGCCTCGCCGGTTCAAACCTTCGGGCGGGGCCCGCCGCCTTCCAGGACGTCGTACACCCAGCTCAGGGCCGCGGAAGTGCGCGGAAACCCCACGGTGCTGGTGAGCAGGATCAGGGTGTGGTAGATCTCGTCCGCGCTGGCGCCAGCCTTCAAGGCCCGGCGGGTGTGGCTGTGCACCGAGCCTTCCGCGTGAATAGCCGCGGCCGCCGCCAACTGGATGAGATGGGAGGTCTTCTCATCCAGCGGTCCCTCCCGCCGGACGGCTTCGCCCAAATTCTCCAGGGCCTGCATAAATTCCCCGTGCTTATCTCTGAGGTGATTGTACCACCCCGGGTAACTGTCCACCGCCATGGCGCCGTCCTCCGATTCCCAGGAAATGAGCCCGCCTGCCAGGCGGGTTACCAATATAATGGCCACGGTGGCCGGCCGCGTCAAGCCGGCAAAATTGCGGGGAAACTCCAGTCCGAAAAAGGTGGGTCTATCGTGGTGAGGTCCAGCCAGTATCAATAAAAATGCTGGCAAAGCAACCGGGTATCCATATTTATGGAAATCATGGTGTAAATTTATATTGACAGTAAGCCCCGATCACGCTATTAGACTGAACGGTGCCGGGAAGCCGAAAGAAACCGTGGGGTTATCTGCCGGAGCCAGGGCCTCTCCAGGGCTTTCCCGCGCTTTCAGGCTCCGGGCTGCCCGAGGTCAAACAGATGCTGCCGACCCGAGGCGCTGGCCGTTTCTCCGGCGGTAAGTTCGCCTCACTTCTGCTCGTTCATCTTGCGCCCCCGGTCCCCGGCCAGCCGGCGCCGGGACCTGGGATTACCCGGAAAATTTAGAGGATGACCTTCTCTTTCCCTGGTTAAAAAGGAAATGGCCCGGTGGCCATGGGGCGCTGAGGCGGGCCCCCCCTAATTTCGCCCCCCGGGCATCGTCCCCGGGGCCCAATCCATTGATTCCTTTGACCCAAGGCAGGTTCAGGTTTATGGCGCTATGAAGACCTATGAGAGCGACTTTAACGCCCCGCTGATCTACCGGCTCAAAGGCCTGGGCATGTCGGGGGCGGTGCTCCACCTCGGGGCCCACCCCGACGACGAGGACATCGGGCTCCTGGCGTATCTGTCCTGCAAGTTCGGGGTGCGGGCCGTCTACTGGTCGGCCACCCGGGGCGAAGGCGGCCAGAACCGCATCGGCCCCTACCGGGAGGAAGCCCTGGGCATCTTCCGCACCTGGGAAAGCCTGGCCGCCAGGGCCGTGGACCAGAGCCAATGCCTGTTCGGGCCGTTTTACGATTTCGGCTACAGCAAAAACGCCGCCGGGGCCCTAACCAAATGGGGCGGCGACAACCTGGTCCGGGAGCTGGTCCGGGCCATCCGGTTGGTGCAGCCCCAGGTAATCGTGGCCCGGTGGCTGGGGCAGCCCGGCGACTTCCACGGCCACCACCAGGCCGTGGGCCTAGCCTGCTACGAGGCCTTCGAGGCCGCCGGGGACCCGGCGCGCTTCCCCGAACTCCGGGCCCAGGGGCTGGCCGCCTGGCAGCCCCTGAAGTTCTACCACTCCCTGGACAACTCGGGCGGCGACCTCTCCGCCGGGGGGGCGGTGAACACCCAGGGCCGCCGCAACCCGGCCCTGGAGCGGGACGGCGTGGTGCGGGTCAACACCGGGGAGTTCGACCCGGTGTCCGGCCGCACCTACCAGGAGCGGGCCTGGCTGGCTTACAACAAGCACCAGACCCAGGCCATGGGGCTGGCCCCGGCCCCGGGGGATTTTTATTATTACTTTGCCCTGCATAAGAGCCTGGCGCCGACCCCGCCCCGGGAAACGGGCCTGCACGACGGCCTGGATTTTTCCCTCACCGGCCTGGCTCATTATCCCGGCAACGGCTCCCGGTTTCTAACGGAAGGTCTCGACGAAGTCAAGCTTTGGGCCCGGGAGGCCCTGGAGAATTTCCGGGCCCAAGACCCCATGAAGACGTCGGACTCGCTGCTTCAGGGTCTGGACGGGCTGCGGCGGCTGCGGGCCGGCCTGAGCATGGAGGACTTACCCGGGGAGGCCCGGGCCGCCCTGGATTACTATCTGGCCCGGAAAGAGGGGGACTTCGAGGAGGTCATCGCCAGTTGTCTGGGCCTGGAGCTGGAGGGCCTGAGCGAGCGGGCCCGGGTCATCCCGGGCCAGCGGTTCCGGGTGGCGGCGAGCCTCTGGAACCACCGGGGAACCCTTCTCCAGCAGGCGGCCTTTTCCCTGGGGCTGCCGGCAGGATGGGAAGCCCGGCTGCTGCCCCCGGAGGAGGATGAAGGCGATGAAGCCCCTCACTGCCGGCCGGATCAGGCCCCGCCCCGGTCCTGGCAGGCGAACTACGAGCTCGCCGCCCCGGCGACCGCGGACCTGACCTCTCCCTACTGGCTGCCCCGGCGCCCGGAGGCGCACCTTTACGACTGGCCGCCGGGCGAGCCCTGCAGCCGTCCCTTCGGGCCGCCGCCCCTCACCATCCGCTGCGAAGTGGACCTGGGCCGGGAGAAGATCACCCTGCACCGGGGCGTGGTGCACCGGGAGGCGTTCCCCGGGGGCTTCCGGGAACTGCCCCTGGCCGTCATTCCCCCCATCTCCCTGCACCCCAGGACCGACAAGGAGTTTCTCCAGGTGGGGCCGGAGGCCCGGCGCCTGGAGCTCCAGGTAATCGCCCGGAATAACCGCGACCATGAGGTGGAGGGGGACCTGGAGCTAACGGCGCCCGCCGGCTGGCAGGTGGCCCCGACCCGGGCCGCCCTGTCCCTGACCCGGCCGGGGGAGACCAGGAACCTGCGTTTCCATGTAACCATCCCGCCCGGGGCCCCGGCGGGCCGTTATCTCCTCCAGTACCGCATCCGCTGCGGGGCCCGGGACTACACCGTGGTGGTGACCCCGGTGCGCCTGGGGGCGCCGGGCCTGCCCTCCCTGGCCGACGCCTCCAACTGCGTCAAAGAAGAGCGCATCCTCTCGCCGGCCCAGGTGGCGGTCCACCTGATTGAGGTGCAGTTTGTCCCCAACCAGCGCTACGCCTACGTCAAGGGGGCCCAGGAAGAGCTGCCGGAGGCGTTGCAGCCCTTCGGCGTCAGCTTTCACTTCCTCAAGGACGAGGAACTGGGCTACGCCGACCTGAGCGCCTTTAACGCAGTGGTCATCGGCCCCAACGCCTACCTGGTGCGGGAGGAGCTGCGGAAATACTCCGGCCGCTTTCTGGAATACGTGAAACAAGGGGGCGTCCTGATCGTGCAATACCAGGGCTACCGCTTCCAAACCCCGGGCTTTGCGCCCTACGCCTGCCGCTACCGCATGCCCCACGACCGGGTGACCGACGAAGGGGCGCCGGTTGCCATCCTGGACCCGGAGCACCTCCTGTTCCGGCTCCCCAACGCGGTGGGCCCGACGGACTTTGACGCCTGGGTGCGGGAGCGGGGCCTCTACTTTTTCGGCGAATTCGACGAGCGCTACCACCCCCTGCTGGCCTCAGCCGATCCGGGCGAGGAGCCCCAAAAGGGGGGTCTCCTGGAGTGCCAGTACGGCCGGGGCACCTTTATTTACACGGGCTACTCCTTCTTCCGGCAGTTGCCGGCCGGGGTCCCGGGGGCCTTCCGGCTCTTCGCCAACCTCCTGGCCCTCCCCGAGGCCCGCATCCTGGAGCGCATCGCGTTTTTGCAAAAGATCGACCTGTTCTCGGCCCTGACCGAGGCGCAGTTGGACGCGGTGGCCCGCATCATGGTTGAGCGCTGGGTGGAGGCCGGCGCCTACCTCTGCCGCCAGGGGGACCTGGGCGACGAACTCTTCGTGGTGTACCGGGGCGAAGTGGAGGTGGTGCGGGAAGCCGCGGGCGCCGAACAGGTGATCTTCACGGCCCGGGAGGGGGACAGCCTGGGGGAACTGGCCGTCCTGGGGAACATCCCCCGCACCGCCTCCCTGCGCACCAGGGAGAGCGCCCAACTGCTGGTCATCGAGGGGCCCCAGTTCCTCTCCTTGCTCCGGCAGAACCCGGACATGTCCATCCAGCTCATCCAGCTCCTGGTGAAGCGGCTGGTGCCCGCGGCGAAGTGAGTTGATGATGCGAGTGGGAATCATGTGCCATTCCACCCTGGGAGGCAGCGGCCGCATCGGCCTGGAGCTGGCCGCGGAACTCTCCCGCCGGGGGCACCGGGTGCACCTGTTCAGCCGCACCGCGCCCAGCGCCGGCGGGAGCCGCCCCCACCACGTGGTGCTGCACCGCCTGCTGCCAGAGGCGGCCGCGGCGCCGTCCGCCGGCCACCTCCGGGTGGAGTGGCCGGAGAGGGAAACCCAGGCATTGCTGGGGCAACTGCTGCGGGTCACGGAGACCGAGGGCCTGGACCTCCTCCACTTTCATTACGCCCTGCCTTTCGCCTTCATCGCCGGGGAGCTCAAAGAGGCCCTGGGGGCCAGGGCCCCGGTGACGGTGGGCACCCTGCACGGCACCGACGTCAGCGCCTATGGCCGGGACCCGGTGGTGGGGCCAAAGCTGGCCCGGGCCCTGGCGGACGTGGATTGTTTGACCACCGTTTCCCGGAGCCAGGCGGCCCTGGCCGGGGAAACCCTAAGGCTGCGGGAGCTGCCCCGGGTTATCCCGAATTTCGTGGACCTGGCCTGCTTCCGGCCCCGGGGCGGCCACTCTTCTCCGGACCGGTCCCCGGGGTCCGGCGGGCGGCGCCGGGCCAGGATCGCCCATGTCTCCAACTTCCGGGCCGTAAAAAATCCCGCCGGCCTGGCCCGCATCTTTGCCGGGATCCGGGAAAAGCTGGACGCGGAATTGTGGCTGGTGGGGGACGGCCCGGAATTGGGCCGGCTGCGGTCATATTTCAGCCGGCAGGGCCTGGCCCGGGACGTTCTCTTTTGGGGCCCGCAGCGGCAGGTGGCTCCCATTCTGGCCCGGGCCGACCTGCTCCTCATCCCCAGCCTGGCTGAGAGTTTTTGCCTGGCCGCCCTGGAGTCCATGGCCTGTGGGGTGCCGGTCCTGGCCAGCCGGGTGGGGGGCCTGCCCGAAGTGGTGGCGCCCGGCGAAACCGGCCTGCTGTTTCCGGTGGCCGAGCCCGAGGCGGCGGTGGCGATGGCGGTGGGGCTGCTCTCCGACCCGGGCAGGCACGCGGCCATGCGCCGGGCGGCCGTGACCCGGGCCCGGGGCTTCGGGCACCGCCGGGTGGTGGCTGCCTACGAAGGCTTGTACGAGAGCCTGTGGCGCCGCCGGGAACCGCGGCCGCGGCCGGCCGGCGGCGGACCGTTCCGTGGCCTTTGCCGGCAGTCCGGCGCCTTCCTCCACAGTCTGCTTTTCTGGGGCTAAGGCCAATGATGTTCACTAAAGCACCCAATAGTGGCACCGGCGCTTCGCCGGTGCGGCGAACCCTAACGTTCCATGACCCCTGCGGGTTCACAACAAAGGATGAAAATTTGCGGATGGCGGGCACGGAGGCTCGTCCTACCGGTTATTTTCATATAAAAACCTGCGGCTGCCAAAGCAGCATTTTGAACGAAATCGGTATTAAAGGTCAAAGTTACTTGAAAATCCGGCTGGTAGGGCGGGTTTTAACCCCGCCCCCCGGCGACGGGCGACCATGGGGGCCCGGGCCAAGGAGGGTTGCATGAACCGCTTCCGTCCGGAAAACTTTTTCGACCTGGAAGGCACCGACGCGGCCGGGCTCTTCCAGGGCCTCGAGTACGTCTGGGAGGGGGTGACGGCGCTCCCGGCCTACATTGAAAAGATCCTGGAGCCGGAAATCCTGGGCGAGGTGGAGGAAGGGGCCTGGCTGGAGCCGGGCCGGGTCCGGCTGGGGGCAGGCAGCCGGGTGGAGCGGGGCGCCATCATCAGGGGCCCCGCCATCATCGGCCGGAACACCGTGGTGCGGAGCGGCGCCTACTTCCGGGGCCACGTCATGGTGGGCGACCACTGCATCATCGGCTGGGGGACGGAACTGCGGCAGGTCCTGATGCTGAACGGCTCCAAGCTTCCCCACCAGAACCTCTTTTTCACCTCCCTGGTGGGCAACCGGGTGCAGGTGGGCGGCACCACCCATACCGCCAATTTTCTCCTGGGCGGCAAAGAGGTGGTGATTCGGGCCAAGCTGGAGGGCCGGATCCTGTCTTTTCCCACCGGCCAGACCCTGTTCGGCGCGGTGGTGGGGGACGACTTCCAGATAGGCGCCCTGTGCCTGCTGCAGCCGGGCACCATCATCGGGCGGCGCTGCCGGGTGTATCCCCAGTGCTCGGTTTCCGGCTACCTGCCCCACGATTCTCTGGTGAAGCCCAGGGCCGCGCCCTTCGAGGTGCTCTCCCGGGTTCCCGGAGATTGAGGCGGCCCATCCCCGCTTTCCCCCGCAACCGCAGGGTCCGGCGCCCCATCCGCCGCCCCTCAGTCGGTTCCCCCAGGCTGGTATATGAAAATGCGGTGCCGCCGGGCTCCCCTCCGGGAGTTGACTTTATGGTTTGACATCCCCCGCGCTTCTTTATAATTATAAGCCAGCAAAGGGGGAACAATGAGCTCCAGGAAACGCTGCCTCATAGACCGGGAAGCCATAGCCCGGCGGGTGGAGGAGCTGGCGGAGGTAATCAGCCGGGACTACGCCGGCCGCGACCTGGTGATGGTGGGGGTCCTCAAGGGGGTGTTCATCTTCCTGGCCGACCTGGTGCGGGCCCTGAAATTCCCGGTGGAAGTGGATTTCGTCCGCCTGTTCAGCTACTGCGCCGGCACCAGCACCACCGGGGAAGTCCACCTCACCAAGGACGTGGAGCTGCCCCTCAAGGACCGGGACGTCCTGATCGTGGAAGACATCGTGGACACCGGCCTCACCCTGGATTTCCTGATCCGCCACCTGGCCGGCCACCGGCCGCGCTCCCTCAAGGTCTGCTGCTTCATCGACAAGAAAGAGCGCCGGGAAGTGGAGGTCCCCCTGGACTACGTGGGCTTCGTGGTGGAAAAGGGGTTCCTGGTGGGCTACGGTCTGGACTGCGGCGAGCAACAGCGCACCCTGCCGGAAATTTACGTGATGGAGGAAAAGTGATTTTTGGGGGGAGTTTTTCGTAAGCGTAAGGGCGCTTACGAAAAGGCCCTTAGCCCCCGCCCCCAAAAAAACTACGTTATGCCCTTCGCACCCATTGCCGCCATCGACCTAGGTTCTCTGACGGTGCGCCTGGCCGTGGCGGCAAGCGCCGGGCCGGGGCGTTTTCGGATTCTGAGGCACCTGCGGGAGGTCACCGCCCTGGGACGGGGTCTGGCCGAGACCGGGGCCCTGGCCCAGGAGGGCATGGACCGGACCGCGGCGGCCCTCGCCAGGTTCCTCCGGGAGGCCGCAGCCCTGGGCGCCGCAGACCTCACGGCGGTGGCCACCCACGCGGTGCGCCGGGCCGGGAATCGCCAGGTTTTCCTGGACCGGCTCCGGCAGGAGTTGGGGCTGGCGGTGCGGGTGCTGGCCCCGGAGGAAGAAGCCCGCCTGTCGCTTAAAGGGGTGCTCACCGTCCTGGCCCCGAAGTACTTGCAGGAGCCGGTCCTGGCCGTCTTCGACGTGGGCGGGGGCAGCACCGAGTTGGCCCTGAGGCGCTCCGGTACGGAGCCGTTCTTTGCCAGCCTGCCCTTGGGAGTCCTGACCCTGAGCCAGGCCTTTCCCGTGGGGGACCCCCACGAACCCGCCCGGGTGGCGGCGCTGAAACAGGAGCTGGCCCGGCGGTTGGCAGGTTTCCACCGGGAAGTCCTCCGGCCCCGCCTGACGGCCCCTCCCCGGCTGGTGGGCACCGCCGGCGCGGTGACCACCCTGGCGGCCATGGCCTTGCAAATGACCGACTACGACCCCGGCCGGGTCAACAACCTGGTCCTGACCCGGGAGCGGCTGGCGGCCCTGGCGGCGCTGGTCTGCCGGTTGCCGGAGGCGGAGCGGGCCCGGTTTCCCGGGATTGAGCCGGCCAAGGCCGGGGTCATGGTGGCCGGGGCCTTGATGGTCCTCGCCATCCTGGAAGTCTGCGGCCGGGAATCCCTGGTGGTCATCGACGCGGGCCTCTTGGAGGGGGTCCTCAGCGAGATGGTCTGAGTTTCGAGTTTCAAGTTTTGAGTTTCAATCTTCGAGTTTTGGGTTTCGAGAATCCGTTAAAAAGTCTAAAATATAAAATTAAAGCTGATATTTCCGTAACCGGACATCCCCTAGGGGGCGCACCCGGGGTGCGTCACCGGTTCAGGGGGCGAATCGCTGATTTTTATCCCAATTTCTGAAACCGCGCCGGCAACCAAAAACTAAAAACTCAAAACCCGAAACCTAAAGGATACCCCATGTCCCGAGACACCATCCCCTACGCCTTCACCTTCGACGACCTGCTGCTGCTGCCGGGGGCCTCCACGGTGCTGCCCAGCGAAGTGGACCTAACCACCCGCCTGACCCGGCGCATCCCCCTGAACATTCCGCTCCTCAGTTCCGCCATGGATACGGTCACCGAAGCGGACACGGCCATCTCGCTGGCCCGCCAGGGCGGCATGGGCATTTTGCACCGCAATATGACCATCGCGGCCCAGGCCCTGGAAGCGGAGAAGGTGAAAAAGTCGGAATCCGGCATGATCATCGACCCGGTGACCATCGGCCCCGAGGCCCGCATCGCCGACGTCCTGCAATTGATGCAGCGTTACCGCATCTCCGGGATTCCGGTGGTGGAAGGCCGGAAACTGGTGGGCATCGTCACCAACCGGGACCTACGCTTCGAGACCAACCTTAATCAGAAGGTCAAGGAAGTGATGACCAAGGACCGGCTCATCACCGCCAAGGCGGGCATCACCCTGGAGGACTCCAAGGCCCTCCTCCATAAATACCGCATCGAGAAACTGCTGGTGGTGGACGAGGACGACAACCTGAACGGCCTCATCACCATCAAGGATATCGAAAAGATTCGCAAATATCCCTGGTCCTGCAAGGATGAGTTCGGCCGCCTCCGGGTGGGGGCCGCGGTGGGGGTGGGCCCGGACCGGGAAGAGCGGGTCGACGCCCTGCTCAAGGCCGGCATCGACGCTATTGTCATCGACACCGCCCACGGCCACTCCAACCGGGTGGTGGAGGCCGTGGCCGATACCAGGCGGAATTTTCCCCAGGTGGAACTCGTCGCCGGCAACGTGGCCACGGGCGAAGGGGCCCGGGACCTGATCAAGGCCGGGGCCGACGCGGTGAAGCTGGGGGTGGGCCCGGGCTCCATCTGCACCACCCGGGTGATCGCCGGGGTGGGGGTGCCCCAGTTGAGCGCCATCATGGAATGCGCCAAGGTGACCCAAGCCGCGGACATCCCCCTGATTGCCGACGGCGGCATCAAGTATTCCGGCGACATCACCAAGGCCCTGGCCGCCGGGGCCGACGTGGTGATGATCGGCTCGCTCTTCGCCGGCACCGACGAGAGCCCCGGGGAGATGGTGATCTTCCAGGGCCGCAGCTATAAGATCTACCGGGGTATGGGGTCGCTGGAGGCCATGAAGACCGGCAGCCGGGACCGCTACTGCCAGGAGGACGTGGACCTGGAATGCAAGCTGGTGCCCGAGGGCATCGTGGGCCGGGTGCCGTCCCGGGGCCGACTCTCGGACGTCGTCTTCCAACTC
>JBGPBR010000013.1:0-13222 GCA_041481325.1 Desulfobaccia bacterium | reverse complement strand
TGATAAAATTTCCTAAAACCTGCTTTAAAAGCCCTCCTAAAGCCGGATAGCAACCTCAGCAAGGGAGAATTTTTTCAAAATTTCTAAAGTTTGGTTCTGCCAAGCCCGATAACAGGAAAAAGCCTGGAACCGGAAGGGGCCCCCTGGTTAACCGGAGCGACTATCATCTGTTTATGATTTCCCGCTTCGGCGCCCGGGTCCCCGGCGGGCCGGAAAAGACTGCGGCCAAGCATCTAACTTATTTTGGTAGTTGCCAAAATATAGGGGTTCCGTGGGTAATCCAAGGGGCGGAAGCCTGTCCGGGCGGGGGGGATTCGCCAAATTTTCACCGCACCCCACCACCCCGAGGCCCCGTCCCCGGAAGCGCGATTAACCTCTACCGGAAATTCTTTAAATTACTGGTCTGATTCCCAGGAGTAGCTATGAAAATCACGGCCCTTGTTTTAGCGGTCATGCTGATGTTCGTGGGTGGCGACACCACTCTTGCAAACACCCTATGGTATAACGGAGATGCCGATGGGGTGGATGGCTGGACCAACGGAACCTATATCGACGGCCCCCAACTTTTTATGGCCAGGGTTTATGATGATTTCGTGGTGGACGGCTCCGGCTGGCGTGTCAATGCCGTGTTGTCTAACAACTATCTGGGCGGGACTTTTCCCCAGGCCGATTGGTCTATTCGTTCCGGGGTTTCCGCCGGTAATGGCGGCACCCTGGTAGCCAGCGGCGTGACCGACATGGTTCCGGTGCCGACGGGCCGCGCCCTCTTCGGCTACAATGAATACACCGTGAAGGTCACGGGCCTGGACATTTTTCTGGCTCCCGGCAGATACTGGCTTAATGTCGCTGCCGTGGGCACCGCTCCCGGCAGCAACGGCTGGATCGTCACTTTCAACAGCACTACCAGCGGCCTCAATGCCATAGGCGATCCCCTGGGCAACAATCAAAACTCTTTTTGGGATGACCCTAACGCCGGGGCTAACTTTACTCCTTTCACATCCATAGATTCAGGCTATAACTACGATTTTTCCATGGGCATTGATGGCCAAACCACCCCAATTCCAGGCAGCTTGGTTCTTCTGGGAAGTGGCTTGGTGGCCCTGTTCTCTTATCGGAGATTTTTAAAGCCTTGAAACAAAAAAAAGGGGGGGACCAGTTACCCCCCCTTTTCCCCGATTCGATTGTGCCCTTAACACCCTTTCTTTTTCATTCGGTTGCCTCCATTCTGAAGTAGTCCTCGGGTTTCTTGGTGATGAACGCTGCCCGAATCAGGTCCGGGGTAGGCTCCCCGGACTTCTTCCAGGCCCCGATGATGTTAATTACCGCATCTATACCAGTATTATCCGGCAGGAAATTAACCGCCGCCGCCATGGGCCACCCCACTCCCCTTTTCCTGGTGCTCTCCCCGGTCTGGAACGCCGCCCCCTGGGTGGGCAACTGCCTGGAGTCCGTCCGGCGGCAAACCTATCCCCGGATCCGCCATTTGTGGATAGACGACGCCTCCACCGACGGCACGGCCCGCATCCTGGGCCGGGAGGTCCGGGCCGGCGACCTCATCCTGAATGCGGCGCGACGTTTTCCTTCCTACAACGTCTGGAACGCCCTGACCCATCAGGTCCGGGAGGACTGTCTGGTGGGGCTCCTGGACGGCGACGACTGGCTCCTGGAGGACACCGCGGTGGCCCAGATGGTGGAGATGCACCGGGACGGTGACGTCGCCTGGAGCACCCACCTGGTCCTGGAAAAGGGGCCCAACCAAGAGATTGAGGCAGCCCCGGAGCCCGAAAACCCCTTGCACCGCCGCCAGGGGGCAGTCCGGCGGCTGGGCTGGCGGCCCACCCACTTTTTCAGCTTCAGGCGGCGTCATTTCCTGAAGATCCCGCCGTCGGCCTTTCAGACGGCTGACGGCCGCTGGTTTGAGGCCATGTACGACATGGCCCTGTCCGTGCCCCTGATCGAAATGGCCGGCTGGGAGCGGTGCCGTTATCTGCCCCGCCCCCTGTACGCTTACAACCGTCTGCGGCCGGAAAACGACGACAAGGTGCGGCGGAACCTGCAACTTTTTCTTGAGGGCGTTATCCGGGAGGGTACTCCCGTCAAAAAAATTCCATAAGGAGACGATATGAAAGTATTGGTTACCGGCGCGGGTTTTATCGGCACCCACGTGGTGGAGCGGCTGCTGGAACAAGGCCACGAAGTCTCGGTCCTGGACCGGGAGGGCAATCCCCAAAGGTTGGGAAAGCTCGGCGATCGGGTGAACGTCTTCCTGGGGGACGTGCGGGACCGGGAAGTGGTCATGGAAGCCGTGTTCAAGCATGACGGGGTCATCAACCTGGCGGGCATCCTGGGGACCATGGAAACCGTGGACAACCCGCACCCCTCGGTGGATACCAACATCCACGGGGCTCTAAACGTCTTCGAAGGCTGCCGCCCCAATTCCATGCATCGCCACGGCATCCGCGGGGTGCAGATCGCGGTGGGCAACTATTTCATGCACAACACCTATTCCATCACCAAGACCACCGCCGAAAGGTTCGCCCTGATGTTCAACCAGGAATTCGGCACCAGGATCGCGGTGGTACGGGGCTTAAACGCCTACGGCGAATACCAGAAGCACAAGCCGGTGCGCAAGATCACCCCCAATTTCATCGTCCGGGCCTTGAACCGGCAGCCCATCGAAATCTTCGGCGACGGCGAGCAGGTCATGGACATGATCTACGTCAAGGACCTGGCCGAGATCCTGATCCGGGCCCTAACCTACGACCACGATTGCTTCGATAAGGTGTTCGAGGCGGGCACCGGGCGCCGCACCACGGTGAACGACATCGCCCGGCTGGTGAACCAGATCGCCGGCAGCACCGCGGGGGTCAAGCACCTGCCCATGCGGGCGGGGGAGCCGGACCGCAGCGTGGTCCTGGGGGACCCGGAGACCCTGACGCCGTTGGGATTCTCGGCCGCAGACCTCACCCCCCTGGAAGCGGGCCTGGAACGGACGGTCAAGTGGTACCGGGACCACTACGACTGGCGGGAGCGCGATATCTCCATCGCCGCCTAACCACCCGGGCCGCCAGGGAAATATCTTTTCAGCCCCGGCCCTTTCCCCTTCCCGGGGCCGGAAACTCCATTTTCTAGAAAAATTGAGGATAGTTACATGGACGCCATGCTGATCACCGGCGCCGGCGGGCTGGTGGGGTCCGCGGCCACCGAGTTCTTTCACGCCCGGGGATACCGGATCATCGGGGTGGACAACGACCTGCGGGGCCATCTGCTCCACGACCCCAAGGGTTCCACCCGGTGGAACCTGGACCGGCTCGCCGGGCTGTTGCCCAACTTCACCAACCAGGCCCGGGATATCCGGGACAAAGAGGCGCTGACCGCGATTTTCCGGCAAGAGGGGCGCGGTCTCCAGGCCGTTATCCATTGCGCCGCCCAGACGGCCCATGAAGGGGAGATCCTGGAGGACTTCCAGATCAACGCCATCGGCACCCTGAATCTGCTGGACCTGTGGCGGCGCCACTGCCCGGAGGCCGTCTTCATCTATCTTTCCACCATCAAGGTCTACGGCAGTTTCCCCAACGCCCTGAAATACCGCAACGGCGACAGCCGCTACGACCTGCCGCCGGGCCACCGGTATTTCCGGGGTTTTGACGAGACCGTGCCCATCGACCAGGGGATGTCCAGCTTTTTCGGGCGCTCTAAGACCGCCGCGGATCTCTACGTCCAGGAGTACGCCTACCAGTACGGCTTGAAGGCCGCCTGTTTCCGGGCTTCCTGCCTGACGGGCGGGCAGCACGCCGGCACCGAGGCCCACGGCATGCTCTCCTATCTGATGCGCTGCGCCCACACCCGGACCCCCTACCGTATTTACGGCTACGGCGGCTTGCAGGTCAGGGACCAGTTGCACTCCTCCGACATGATCCGGGCGATTCACGAAGTGATCCGGGACCCGGGGAAGGGGGTGGTCTACAACTTAGGTGGCGGCCGGGGGAACGCCTGTTCCCTGTTGGAGGCCATCGAGGCGTGCCAGCGCCACACCGGCAATGCCATGGACGTCTCCCACCACCCCATGCGGACCGGCGACCATCGCTGGTGGGTCACCGACAATTCCAGGTTTCAACAGGACTACCCCAACTGGCGGGTCACTTGCTCCCTGGAGCAGATACTTGAGGACATCCATGAGGAAGGCAAACATCGCTGGTGAGGCCCGGCCCGGACCGGTACCCGGGACCTCATTGGCCAGGGCCTTCAAATCCGCCTGCAAAAGGGTGCCGGTAATCTACCGGGCCCACGGCAAATACCTGGGGTGGCGGCAGAGCCGGCGCATCGAGCGCGAACAGGCGGAATACGAGGCCCGGGCCCGGGAACTCGGCCTGTCGCCGGACTGGGACTCCCGGGAAGCGGCGCGGCGCCTGCGCCTGCGCCTGGAGGCCCGGGGGCTGAGCCCCCAGCCCCGGGCGCCGGGGGAACTTCATGTGGTCTACGCCTCCCGGGCCGGCCAGTGGGATGTGTACAATATTGCGCCGGCCCTGGCGAAGTTCGGCCAGGTCTCCCATTTCCTGCTGCCCGAAGGCGTCCGGGAGCTTACCCCCCAGGCCTGGCTCCAGGTCCGGGACCGGTTAAACGACGATTTCAGCGCTTTCGTGGCCCAGGCCCAGCGGCGCCAGCCCGTGGACCTGGTCCTGACCTATTACTCGGGCCACCAGGTCGGCCCGGAGATCATTCAGAAAATCAATGCCATGGGCATGGTCTCCGCGGCCTTCCACCTGGATGACCGCCTCCTCTTCCGGGGCGAGCTCCTGGGGGGCCGGTTCCGGGGGCCCGCGGCGGTGGCCCGGGCCTATGACCTGAACCTGACCCAGGCGCCCGAATCCCTGGTGAAGTACCGGGTGGAGGGGGGAATCCCCCTGCTCTGGCCCCTGGCCGCCAACCCGGAGCTGTGCTATCCCCGGGAGACGCCTTGCCGTTATGACGTCTCTTTTGTGGGCACGGCTTACGGCAACCGCATTTCCACCATCGACTACCTCAGGCGCCGGGGGGTGGAGGTGGCCGCCTTCGGCCTGGGCTGGCCCGGGGGCTACCTGCCGCCGGATAAGTTCCAGGAAATCTACTGCGCCTCCCGCATCAATCTCAACTTCGACGAAATCGGCTACAGCCGTTACCAGTGCGGCAAGCTCAGGGACTTCGAGGTGCCCATGTGCGGCGGCCTCATGCTCAGCACCCACAACCCCCATCTTAAGAACTACTTTGAGCTGGACGCGGAAATCTTTACCTTCCGGAACCCCCGGGAATGCCTGGCCCAGATCAAGGGGCTGCTGGCGGATGAACCGCGCTGCGCCCGGGCCCGCCGGCAAGCCCGGGCCCGGGCCCTGAAAGACCATACCTGGGAGGCCCGGGTGAAGGATTTGCTGCAAGTTATCGGCTTTATGGCCCCACCGGCTTAGGCCTGGTGCCGCCGCGGAGGCGCCGATGTGGAAAACATTGCTGTCCTCAGGTTACGCGGTCTGCGGCAAGGTGCTCGCTCCCATCCTGGATAAGCCTTTGCCGGCGCCGTCGCCGTTTGAAGTTGCCCTAATAAAAGAACTCAGAGCCAACATCTTGAGCTTGGCGCCGCCGGCGGTTCAAAGTCCCAACAGTGCCGAAGACCTGTGGATAACCTGCTCCCGCCGGTTACGGGAATTGACCCTGGAGGCCGACCCCCGCCAGTTCCTCCGCTGGGATGTTATCAAGCGCACCATGTTTGCGGATGGCCTTTATATCATTAAGGAGTTGCGCCACCTGAGAGGGCGACCCGACTGGCAGTCCAGGTGGGAAGAGGCGGTTGCGGAAGATGCAGCAGGATACCCGAAACCCTTGGTATTTTATCCCCGCAGCAGCGGCAATTTGATTCACCACGCTTACCACTGGTCGATATTTGAAGAAAAGATCGGCAAGATCTTGCCCAAGTTGAAGGTTATTTTTGAATTTGGGGGCGGGTATGGCAGCATGTGCCGGTTATTGGTGCGCAACTTAAAGTACCGCGGCAAATACCTGATCTTCGACCTGCCGGAATATGCCGCGTTACAACAGTATTATTTAAAGTCTTTAAATCTGCCCTATTGGCCACCTGAAACCCTTAACCTCGTCAATGGGGCGATCACTTGCATTGCCGATTTCGATCAACTCCGGGAGATGCTTCAAGGCGCCGGCGCCAACGCCTTATTTATCGGGATGTGGTCGGTCAGCGAGACCCCGGTGGCCTTCCGGGAACGTCTCCTGGCCTTGGCTTCATCCTTTGATTATTTTCTCCTGGCCTTTGCCGATAATTTTTCCGGAGTTGACAATATCGCCTTCTTTCAGGAGTGGCGCCGCCTGTACGAGGAGGTTGCCTGGTTGGATTGGGAAATCGGCCACCTGCCCGGCAACCGGTATCTGATGGGCGCCAGAATCCGCCGCTAAACCCGGCCTCCGGACTTTCTGCAACTTCCAAGCAGTCGCGCCTGAGCCTTGAGCTCACCCGTAAGTCAGGAAATGGTGGCAGGGCGGGGGGCTTCCCGCCCGCCCCATTCAGCAGCCGCAGACTTTACCGTGCAAGTCCCGGTAGGGGCGGGTTTAAAACCCGCCCCTACCAAAGGCTTTCATGGTCGGGGGCGCCCCCAAATTTACATGAACGTTTAGCCTGCGCCGGACCCCCGAGGACGGGGGGCCGACATGTTCTCAAGCTGCGCTTGGGCAAGGCTACCTTTCATCCTTATTCTCCAAGCTCGAAACTCAAAGCTTTTCCAAGCAGACGGATGACCGCCGGTTTTTTATTCAGTCTGTTCACTGGCGCCGGCACTATCCGCGGCTGGCAATTCCCATTGAAAATTGTTTAACCGGGGTCCTAACCCTAGCAAGTTATCGACTGCCGCTGAGAAGGATTCTTGCAAAACCTCTAAAGTTTGTTTGGCCAAGGGTCGATAGCGGAAAAAAGCTGGAATGCTACCGGAGTCCCTCTTGCCCACCGAGCCCCGACAATTTTGAGACTTGCCGGTTTGGCGACCGGGTCCGCGGCGGGCCGGGAAAATCTGGGGTGCGGCAAATAAGTTTTTGTTTTTACAGACAAATTAACCGGTCCCCGCAGTAACTTACGGGGCGGAAGCCTGTGGCCGCGGCGTCAACCGCCGCATCTCCCTGAAATCGAGGGCTGGAAATGAGCTGGTATGTGGTCCAAACCCGGAGTAATCACGAAGCCCTGGTGGAAACCGGCCTGAAACGCCGGGGGCTGGAGACCTTTCTGCCCCGCATCGCGGTCCCCAGCCGGCGCCGGGACCGTTCCCGGCTGCTGGCGGCGCCCCTGTTCCCGGGGTATCTTTTCGTCTGCGCCGACCTCCAGTCCCCCATCTATTACGACGTCCTGAAGCACCGGGGGGTAGTCCGCATCCTGGGCAGCCACGGCCGGGTCACCCCGGTGCCCCCGGATACCATCCATGCCATTCACACCTTCCTTGAAAGCGGCCGCCCTCTTTATTGCCACCCCCGCCTGGAACACGGCATGCAGGTGAGGATCGCGGCGGGGCCCCTTAAAGGCGCCTCCGGGGTCATCCTGCGCCAAAAGCAGGGGAGAAAGCGCCTGGTGGTGTCCATCGCCTTGCTGGGGCGGGCGATTGCGGTGGACCTGGACGAAGACGCGGTGGAACCTTACCAATAAGGCGGCGGACCGCGCCGGCTACGCTCCCGAGAAAGGCCTGATGACCGGAGCCGCGCCTTCCGGCCGGCTCAACTTTAGAAGAGGGCCACAGACATGCTCAACGGACTGCTCAAGGCGTTTACCGCTCCGGCGGGGAAAACGGGCCGGACCCGGCTTAATCATGTTGCCAAACGGTGGCGGGGGGCCGCGGCCCTGGTTATCGGACTGGGGTTATTGGGTGGCTGCGGCGGTTCTTCCCAATCGGTGCTGCCGGCCCCGTTGCTGGCGTCCCTCCCGGCCTCGAACCCCAATAAGGATTTGCAGCAGCGGATGATGCTCCAGGCCGTCAAGGCCTCGCTGTCCAGCTACAAAGACTACCAGGTGGGCCCGGAAGACCAGCTCGAAATCGAGATCTTCGGCCAGGACAATCTGAACCGGGTCCTCCGGGTCAACGGCCAGGGAGAGATTACCATGCCCCTGGTGGGAGTGGTCAAGGTGTCCGGCATGAGCCCCCAGGAAATAGAGAAGCGCCTGGTTGCCTTATATGACGCCAGGTTCCTGGTGAATCCGCAGATCACGGTGGAGGTCAAGGAATTCCGGCATCAGCGGGTGGCGGTCACCGGGGCGGTGGACAAGCCCGGACCCTATGAACTCATCGGGCCCCGCACCCTCCTGGAAGTGTTGTCCCTGGCCGGAGGCTTTTCCAGCGCCCCCAAGGCCCCCGCCGGCGACGTGGTCAACCTCATCCGGCACCAAAACGCCCCCGACCTGGCCAGGAGCGTCAAGGCGGAGGGGACCCGGCCTTTTGCCCCCAAAACCGAAACCGTGGTCATCGACCTGCGCCGCCTGGTGGGGGGGCAAGCGCCGGAACTGAACCTCACGGTGCAAAACGGCGATGTCATCCATGTACCCTTCGCCGGCACCGCCTACGTCCTGGGCGGGGTGCGCAAGCCGGGCAACATTACGGTTAAGGAGAGCCTCACGGTGTCCCAGGCCGTGGCCATAGCCGGCGGCGTGGAACCGCTGTTGGGGACCAACGACATCACCATCATGCGTTTTGATGACCAGGGCCAGCCCATAAGTATCAATACGAATCTGAACAGCATCATTGCCAGAAGCGATCCGGACCTGCCCGTGCAAGACAATGACGTGGTGGTGGTCAAGGAGAGCTCTTTGAAAAAGGCCTTGTACGTCATCAGGACCCTGTTGCCCATCCCCAGCGGCTCTTACAGCATGTCCACTTTTTAATCCCGTACCCCGCGACCCGGAGACCCAAGCGATGTCAAGTCACGCCCAGCCCCCCATGGTGGTCCCAAGCTACTCTCTTTCCCCGGCGGCGCCGCCGCCGGCCGGGGACTATTATGCGCAGTTGCAGCGGGCTCGGGGCCTGCGGGAATATCTGCACATCCTGTTGAAACGCAAGTGGTGGATTATCGGCACCTTTCTCAGCATCTTCCTGACCTCGGCCTGCTACACCCTGCTGCGGACCCCCATCTTCCGCACCGCCGCCACCCTGCAAATCACCCAGGATAACCCCGGCTCCCAGGTGACCGTGGATGACAAGCTCTCCAGGCTCACCGGCAGCGATTCTTTGGAGAAGTTCCAGCAGACCCAGTACAAGATCTTCCAGAGTCGCTCCCTGGCCCATCGCGTCATTCAGGCCTTGCACCTGGCCGACCATCCGGATTTCAAGTCCATCCGGGAGGGGCATCCGGAGAAAAGCGAGACCGACATCGACAACGACATGGTGGCGCTCTTCCTGGAGAAATTGGAAGTCTCCCCGCTGCGAAATTCCTACCTGGTGGAGATCTCATTCCAATCTCCGGACAAGTCCCTGGCCCAAAGGGTGGTGAACGCCATCGCCGATGAATTCATGTACCTGTCCATCGACCAACGCAACGAGTCCTTTGCCCTGGTGAGAAAGTGGTTGGACAAGCAGCTCCAGGAAATGGCGACTAAGGTGCAGGCGGCCCAGAAAAAGCTCTACAAGTTCGGGCAGCAGACCGACATCTACACCATGGAAGATAAAGACAACGTGGTGGTGCATAAATTCATCGATCTGAGCAGTCTGCTCACCAAGGCCCAGGCCGAGAAACTGGCCAAGGAGGCCCAATATCAGCAGATTAAAGATAAAGGCGCCGATGCGCCGCTGATTGTCAACCATCACCTGGTGGTCACCCTGCGGCAGCAGTTGGTGACCCAGCAGGCCAAGGTGTCGGCGATGCGGAAAGTTTTCCGGGCCGAGCATCCGGAAATCCAGGCGGAACAGGCCAACCTGGCGGAAGTCAAGAGCCGCTTGCAGGCCGAAGTCCTGCGTCTCCAGGAAAGCGTCAAGGCGGATTACGAAGCGGCCCACCGGACGGAGAAACTCCTGGGCGACAGTTTCTCGGCCCAGAAGGAGCAGATGGTCAAGCTCCAGGATAACCTTACCGACTTTCAGATCCTGAAGCGGGATGCCCAGACCAACGAGCAGCTCTACCAGGCCTTGCTGGCCAGGGTCAAAGAGGCCAACATCGCCAGCACCATGGTGCCTTCCAACGTGGCGGTCATCGACTCCGCGGCCCTGCCCTCCAAATCTTTCAAGCCCAAAACCAAACGGGACCTGGTCCTGGCCACGGTTCTGGGCCTGACGCTGGGGGTCGGCCTGGCCTTGTTGCTGGAAAACCTGGACGACTCCATTAAATCCGTGGATGACCTGGAGCGGGCCTGCAATTTGCCCTCCCTGGGGATCTTGCCCCTGGCGGGGGGCAACGGCAAGTTAGCCCTGGGGCGCCGGGAGAAGTCCACCGGCTCGCCGGTATGGCGCTATCTTCCCTGGCTCAAGACCGACCACCAGGGCCAGGCAGAAGAGCCGGACATGGATTTGATCGTATCCACCCATCCCAAGTCCATGGTCAGCGAGGCCATTCGCCACGTCTACTCTTCCATCATGCTCTCCACTTCGACCAGCCCCCCGGGCGCCATCATGATTACCAGCCCCAACCCCAGTGAAGGCAAAAGCATGCTCGCCTGCAACCTGGCCCAATCTTACGCCCTCAATGAGCACCGGGTGGTCCTGATGGATTGCGACCTGAGGAAACCCAGGCTGCACCGCGCCTTCCAGCTCGATGCCCAACCCGGTCTGACCAACTACCTGACCGGCAACGCCGGCCTGAAAGAGGTTTTGCGGCCCACCGCCATCCCCAACCTGACCGTCATCACCGCCGGGGCCCGGCCCCCCAACCCCGCCAACCTCTTGAACTCCGAGATCTTCAAGGAGATGCTGGCCCAGCTGCGGCAGCAGTTTCGCCATATCATCATCGATACCCCTCCGGTGCTGGGTTTTGCCGATGCCCGGTTTATGTCCATGCTGGTGGACGGCGTCTTGCTGGTAATCAAGTACCATGCCACCCACAAGAGCGCCGGGCGCCTGGCCCAGCAGCTCCTCGGCCAGGCTCCGGTGCTGGGCGCGGTGTTGAATTCCGTGGGGGCCCATGGCCAGGCTTACGGCAACTATTATTACTACTACCAGTATAAAGCTTATTCAAAATACTATGAAGATAAGGCAAGTTAACAGTTTCCCCAATAAGACTCTAACGAAACCAGCGGCATTATTATGGATACTATAATAATAATTTAGAACAATTTTATTAGTCGGTCGGATAAATGAGAGACTGGTCCGGCCGGAGCCCAGGGCTTTTGTCCGTCTGAGCCCCAAAGCAATCAAGAGTGAATAATCAAATCAAGACCCGGCACCCGTCCAGGCGATCCTCCACGGCCATCCAGTTCGGGGGAAACCTGATGCTCATGGGGTTGTCCATGGCCCAGGGCATTGCCCTGGTTCCCCTGTACCTGTCTTACCTCGGGGCGGATAATTTCGGCTCGTGGCTGGCGGTCGGCAGCACGGTCACCCTGCTGAAGATAGGCGACTTGGGACTCATGAGCCTGGCGTCCCAACGCGCCGCCGCCTACGACGGCGCGGGAGATTTCGCCTCCCTGGCCAGGTTCCTGGCCATAATGCTCCTGTTTTCCCTGGGGGTCGCCGCCCTGATCGGCCTGGCCGGATTGGGGCTGGCGTCCTGGCTGCCCCGGTGGATCGGCGTTCAAGAAGTCTTGCTGCCTGAGTTTACCGCGGCGATTAAGATCTCGGCCCTGGACACCATGTTGACGGTGCTGGTCGGGGCCAGCGGCAGCCTGCTTTTCGGGCTCCAGAAACCCGGGGCCCACGTGTTGGGGATGATATCCGGCACCCTGCTCAGCATCGCGGGAACGATTTTTTTTTTATCGCACGGCTGGGGGATTCCGGCCCTGGCCGCGGGTTCCATCCTGCTCCCCCTGGTGGCCCTCCCCGTTAACCTCTGGGGGCTCATCCGAGTGCTGCGCCACCGGATATCCTGGGCCATGCTCCGTCTGGATGCCGTCCTGACCCGGGATTTTTTCCGAGCCGCATTATTCCTGGGACCTGCCAAGACCGCCGAGACCCTGATTCCGCAAGCGGACAACATCATCATGATTAAGCTGCTCGGGGCCCTGGACGTGACCACCTTGGTCCTGACCCGCAAGGTGGCCGATCTGTTTGTCCAGATAATCGCCCGTTTTTCCGCCAGTTTTCTCTCCGGACTGGCTCATCTGGTGGGCAGCCGGGAAGAGGAGAAATACCGGCGCACGGTGTTCGCCCTCTTTGCCCTGGCAGCCTATTCTGGGGCGCTTGGGTTTGGCGGAGTCCTGCTTTTCAACCGCGATTTTATGACCCTGTGGCTCGGCCCGACGTTCTTCGGGGGGCAATTGGTCACCGGGTTACTTTGCATCTACGGTTTTCTCAAAGTGTTGCGCTTTACCTTTTATCACGCGGTGCTGGCCAGGAACCAAATTCGGGTTACGGGTATTGCCTCCTTGGCCGAGGCCTTTATCCAATTAGTTATGGGCCTCGTCCTGGCCGGGCTTTGGGGGATCAAGGGGATCGTGGCCGCAGGCATCATGGCCGTAACCGCGGGCAGCCTGATCCAGGCAGTGAGCCTGTGGCGAACCCTGAATCTCACGGTTTTGCTTAAGGACATCGGTAAGGGGATGAAGAAAATCGTCTGGGCTACCGTTGCGAGTATGTCGTTGGCATATTGCTTCAGGTTATTAGAACATCAACTTTCCTGGTTCAATTTAATGCTGCACGCCACCGGGTATGCCCTAATCTTTATCACTGTGGTTCTCATCCAACAACGTAAGACCGCGGTCTACTGGGTAAATTTTTTCAGGCGGGATGCAGAATGGAACTTTGCCCTGAAACAGTAACTAGTAAAGTTATGTCGACCTATCGGCAGCGCATCTATGAAAACTATGCCTCGGGATTTCAGGATGCCCCGAGCACCTTCGACCGGGCCGAGGCGCACCGCTGGGGCAAACCCTACGATTACCGTTTCCGGGGTTGGCTGCCGCCCCGGCGGGACGCCGCCATCGTGGACCTGGCTTGCGGCGGGGGGCAGCTTCTCCACTTTTTTCAAGAGCGGGGCTTCACCAATCTCCGGGGGGTTGATCTCAGCCCCGAACAGGTGCATCTCGCCCGGCAGGTAACCCCTAAGGTCGCGGCAGCCGACTTGCTGGATT
>JBGPBR010000012.1:0-13563 GCA_041481325.1 Desulfobaccia bacterium | reverse complement strand
GCCATGGCCCGGCTCACCGGGGCCACCCGCAGGGAGACGTCTGCCTGGACCTCGGTTTCGACCCCCCCGGCCCCGAAGGCCACCACCGGCCCGAAGGAGGGGTCCCGGCGGGCGCCCAGCAGGACCTCCCGCCCCCCGGCGACCTGGGACATGACCAGCACCTCCCAGGGCTCCCCCGGGGGGACGGCCTCCCGGGCGAGGTCGGCCAGCCCGGCAAAACCGGCGGCCACCGCCTCGGCATCCCGGAGATGGAGCCGCACCCCCCCGGCCTCGGTCTTGTGCACCAGGGCGGCGGCGGCAAGCTTGAGGACCACTGGAAATCCCAGGGTTTCGGCCGCGGCCCGCGCCTCTTCCGGGCTGCGGGCGGTTCGCCAGGGGGCCGCGGGGACGCCCATAAGCTCGATTATCTCCAGGGCCTGGGGCAGGGGTAAAAAATCGCCAGGGCCCGCCTGGGCCAGGATAGCGGCAATACCCGTGGCGTCCGGCCGCGGAGTCGGAGAGTCCTCCGGCCCGCAAGCTTCCAGCCGTCGTTGTCGGTCGCGGCTTAAGGCCAGGGCCTGGACGGCCTCTTCCGGGAAATGGAAGACCGGCGTTTCCAGGGTGTCCCGGAAGAAATCCTCCTCCTCCAGGCTGACCAGCACCGTTACTGCCAGGGGCTTTTGGGCCGCCCGGGCCTCGGCGAGCACCCGCCGGGCCATTTCCCGGCCGGCCTGCCGCTCGAACTCCGCCAGGGGGCCGTAGTGCAGCAGCACCGCGTCCACCCCGGGGTCCCGGCACACCGCCGCCACCAGCTCGGAGTAAACCTCAAAGTCGAAGATATCCCCCAGATCGATGGGGTTGGTAGGGGCGATGACCCCGGCCCGGGAGCGCCCCCGGACCAAGTCCGTCAGTTCCGGGGACAGGGGCGGTAGACGGAAGCCGAACCGGCGGCAGGCGTACGCGGCCACCACCGCCTCGCCGCCGCTCCGGGAGATGACCACCAGGCGGTCACCCCGGACCGGGGGTTGGCCCACCAGCTTGGCAGCCGCCAGAAAGTCGTACTGGCTCTGGATATGCACCATGCCGCTCTGGCGGCAGGCCGCGGCCAACACCGCCTCGTCCGTAGTGAGGGAGGCCGTGTGGGAGCGGGCGATGCCGGCCGTCTCTTCCCCCACGTTGGCCAGGTGCAGGAAGACCGGCTTGGCGGCCCGCCGGGCCGTGGCCAGGAGCCCCCGGCCGTCGCTCAGCCCTTCCAGGTACAGATACACCGCCGCGGTGCCAGGGTCGTTCAGAAGATAGGCCAGGGCCTCGTTTTCCGCCACGTCCAGCTTGTTGCCCAGGCTTAAAAATTTGTTCAGCCCCAGGCCTTCCTTGGCCATCCAGGCCAGGAGGTGAGTGGCCACCCCGCCGCTCTGGGCCAGGATGGAGATCCGGCCCTGGCGGATATCTCGGGGCACTTGGGCAAAAGGGAGGGCCAGGCCGTTTTCCATATTCATCAGGCCCAGGCCGTTAGGGCCCACCAGGCGCAGACCGTATTGCTTGAGCAGGCCGCGGACTTCTTCTTCCAGCACCCGGCCCCCGGCATCTAGTTCGGAGAACCCCGCGGATTCCACCACTACCCTGGTGATCCCCAGTTCGCCGCAGTCCTTAATCAGGGACGGGACGAACCGGGCGGGCGCCAGGATCACCGCCAGGTCCACCGGCTGGGGCAGGTCCCGCAAGCCGGGAAAAATGGGCAAACCGCAGGCGGTGCCGGGCTTGCGGCCCACCAGGAAGATTTTCCCCCGGTATGCGAATCCCAGGAGGTTGGCCACGATTCCCTGGGCCAGATTGTCAGGGGCGTCGGAAACCCCTACCACCGCTACGCTTCGTGGATAAAAGAACTTTTCCATGTCCCGCCTGAAGTCTGAATTTTGTAAGTTGTTCCAAATATTATAAGATATAAAGGATGGCGGTCCACCCCTCAAGCCCGAATTGCGGACCGGGGCGGCCGACCGCGGCAACTGACGGGTAATGCCGAGGCGGCGCCAATCCCAAAAAACTTTTCGGAACAGTCGCTCATGAGCCTTTGGCTCACTCCAAAATCATGAAAAGGGCGGGCGTCCCCGCCCGCATCATTTGGTAGCCGCAGGCCCTTACAAAAAACCTGCGCCGGACACCCGGGGGCGAGTGTCCTACATTTTACCAAGCTGCGCTTGGGCAAGGAAGCTGGTGGGCCTTGCCCACCCTACATTTTATCTTTAATTCTCGAAAATCGAAACTCAAGACTCAAAACTTTTCAGTACAGAGGTCTCTTAGCTTAGATTCCACCACCGCCTGCAAGGTAAGGTCTCCCATGGCTTATGAAAAGTGCGCCGAGGTGAACGAGGAACTCTGGAAGGAGTTGCAGGACCTGAATCCCGTAGAGGTGACCGGCCGCACCGGGGTTCGGTTCGAGGACGGGATCTATCACCTGCCGTTTCTGGACCGCCGGCTGCTGGTGGACCCGGCCCGGCGCCGGGCTCAGTTTGCCGGGGACCAGGAAGCGGAACCGGGGTTCCGGGTCTGCCTGACCGCGCTGGTGTATCTCTTGCGCCTGGACCCGGCGGTGCTGGGCCCGGCGATCAGCCCCATGGAACTGCCGGGCGGCGCCACTTTTTTCCGGGGCCATCACGGGCTGCCCAGGGCGCCGCTGGAGGCGAGGTTCGGCCAAGACCCGGCCGCTTTGGTGGCCGCGGGCCATAAACTTCGGGCTGAGGTCAGGCGGGAAGGGGATGCCGCCCTGGCCTTGCAGGTTTTCCCCGGCCTGGTGGTGGAAGTGATCCTGTGGCAGGGCGACGAGGAGTTTCCCCCGCAGGTCTCCTTCACCTTGCCGGGGCACCTGGACCGCTTCTGGTTCCTGGACGCGGTCTGGGGTCTGCTCAACCTGGTGAGCCAGGAATTGATTGCGGCCGCGGCCGGGACCCCATGAGCGGCGACGAACCACGCGGCCGAATTTTCAGGAATCCGCTCTGTTAATTTCAGGAAGTATGTTAAATAAATATATAGTATATTCATATAGAATCTCTTTAACCTGCCTGGCAGCAGACCCTGTGCCTGGGAGGGCCAAAGCTAATGGAAACGCCTGAATCCAGGCGCGCCCCTGGGGCCGTCCGGGCTGAGGAGACGGACTACCGCGCCATTTTCGACGCCATGAGCGACGCCATTCTGGTCCACGACGTGGAAACCGGCCAGATCCTGGACGTCAACCGGAAGATGTGCGAGATGTTCGGCCACTCCCGGGAGGAGGCCCGCCGGCTGCAGGTTACCGATCTGTGCGGGTGGGAGCCTCGCTGCAGTTCCGAGACCTTTCAGCAAATGATAGCAAAAACCGAGGGCGGGGCTGATCTAACTTTTGAGTGGCAGGCCATGGCCGCCGACGGGCGGCGGTTCTGGACCGAGGTCAGCCTGAGGCGGGCCGTTCTCGATGGCTGCGAACGGGTCCTGGCCGTCATCCGGGACGTCAGCCGCCGCCGGCAAGCCGAGGAAGCCCTGAAGGAAAGCGAGGCCCGCTTCCGCCTGCTCACCGAGGACTCCCTGGCGGGCGTCTACATTATCCAGGACGACCGCTTGGTTTACTGCAACCCCACCATGGCCCAAATCTTCGGCTACGGGATTGAGGAAATTTTAAGCCCTCAGGTGAAACCCCGGGATTTGGTCCATCCTGAGGACTTGCCGCTGGTACGGGAGAATCTGCGCAAGCGTCTGGAAGGTGAGCAAAAATCGGTACATTACACCTTTCGGGGCCGGCGCCGGGACGGCGCGGTGATTTTCTGCGAAGTGCTGGGCGCCGCCACAGAATACCAGGGACGCCCGGCCGTCATCGGCACCTTGCTGGACGTTTCCGAGCGGCTCCAGGCGGAGGAGGCTCTCAAGCAGAGCGAAGCCCGCTACCGCAGCCTGTTTCAGAACAACCATGCCGTCATGCTCCTCATCGACCCCGGGACCGGGTCCATCGTGGACGCCAACCCCGCGGCCTGCCTCTTTTACGGCTACCGCCAAGAGCAATTGGCCGCCATGAAGATCACCGACCTCAATATCCTGCCCCCCGGGGAAGTATTCCAGGCAATGGCCCGGGCCCAATCATCGGGGCAAGGTCACTTTCTCTTCCGGCACCGCCTGGCCGGCGGCCAGGCGCGGGAGGTGGAGGTGTTCAGCGGCCCCATCCGGGTCCACGGCCGGGAACTCCTGTATTCCATAATCCACGACGTCACGGCCCGCCGCCGGGCGGAAGAAGCCCTGCGGGAAACCAGCAACACCCTGCAAGCCCTTATCCAGGCCTGCCCCCTGGCCGTCGTCGCCCTGGACCACCACTTTAACGTTACGGCCTGGAATCCTGCCGCGGCTAAGATTTTCGGGTGGACCGAAGAAGAGGTCCTGGAACGGCTCCTCCCCATCATTCCGGCAGACCAGTGGCAGGAAGCGGCTGCCAGGATAGAACGCGAATTGCAGGGCGGGAGCCAAACCGCGGTGGAACTGCACCGCCTGAAAAAGGACGGCTCGCTCATCGATGTCCAACTGTGGACCGCAACCCTGCGCAACGCCGGCGGCGAAGTCATCGGCGTTTTGGGGATTTTCGCCGACATCAGCGAGCGCAAGGCGGCGGAGACCGCGCTCCAGGCCTCCCAGGCCAATTACCGCACCATCTTCAACGCGGTCAATGACGCCATCGCCTTAGTGGACTTGGAAACCGGGAATTTTCTGGAGGTCAACCGGACGTGGTGCGAGATGACCGGCTTCACCGCCGAGGAGGCCAGGGGTCTCAATGTGGCCGCCCTCTGCGTGGACGTCCCCGGCTTTTCGGCGGCCGCAGCCATGGAAATGATCAGCAAGTCCGTATTGGAAGGGCCGCAGCTCTTCCAATGGCTGGCCAGAACCAAGGACGGCCGCCACCACTGGGTGGAGGTGAACCTGGCCCGCACCTTGCTCAACGGCCAATATCGGCTGTTGACGGTGGTGCGGGATGTCTCCGAGCGCCGCCGGGCCGAAGAGGCGGTGCGGGCCTCGGAAGCCAAATACCGCAACCTGGTGGAGCAAATCCCGGCGGTCACTTATATTGCGGCCTTGGATAATGTCACCAGCCACATTTACATCAGTCCCCAAATCGAGGCGGTGCTGGGTTTTTCCCAGGAGGAATGGCTGGCCGATCCCGAGTTTTTCAAGAACCGGCTCCACCCGGACGACCGGGACCGGGTGTTGTCCGAGTTGATTCTCAGCTACTCCCAGGGCGGGCCTTTTGCCGGCGAGTACCGGATGGTGGCCAAATCGGGCCGGGTGGTCTGGATCCGGGACGAGTCCCGGGCGGTTTACGACGCCCGCGGGCTTCCCCTCTTCATGCAGGGGGTGGCCCTGGACATCACCGGACAGAAAGAGACGGAAGAGGCCCTGCGGGAAAGCGAGGCCCGCTTCCGGGGAGTATTCGAGGGGGCCGGCGTCGGCATCACCTTGCTGGATTTGGAAAGGCGCGTCCTCAAGGCCAATCCGGCGGGCCTCGAGATTTACGGGTACACCGAAGACGAGATGCGCTCTCTGACCGCCGCCGAGGTCACCCACCCCGACGATTGGGCGGCCGACCAGGCCCTGTTCACCGAGCTGGTGGCCGGGAAGAGAAATTACTACCAGGTGGAGAAACGCTACCGGCACCGGCAGGGGCACTGGGTCTGGGTGCGCCTCAGCGTTACCCTGGTCCGGGACGCCTCAGGGGCCCCCCAGTTCGCCATCAGCATGGCCGAGGACATCACCGGGCGCCGCCGGATGGAAGAGGCCCTGAAGAAAGTCAGCCGGGCCTTGAGGGCCATCACCGAATGTCATCAGGCCATGCTCCGGGCCTCCCTCGAAACGGAGTTGCTCAACGAGGTGTGCCGGATCATCGTGGAGGTGGGCGGCTATCGCACCGCCTGGGTGGGCTATGCCGAACCAGACGAGGCCAAAACCGTGCACCCGGTGGCCCAAAATGGTTTTGACGCCGGTTATGTCCGCAAGATCAAGGTAACTTGGTCCGAGGAATCGGAACTGGGCCGAGGCCCCATCGGCACGGCCATCCGGACCAGCCAACCCGCCATTGTCCGGGACACCGTCACCGACCCGAAGTTTGCGCCCTGGCGTGGCCAGGCCCTGGAGCGCGGTTACACCTCGGTGCTGGCCCTGCCCTTAAAGGATTCCGGGACCTTCGGGGCCCTGGCCATTTACGCCGGGGAGCCCGACGCCTTCGACGACCAGGAGATCAACCTGCTCGTCGGGCTGGCCAACGACCTGGCTTACGGGATCACCGCACTCAGGGCCAATGCCGAACGCCGGCGCACCGAAGAAGCCCTGCGGGAATCGGAAGAAAAATACCACGGCTTGATGGATTACTCCAGTGACGCCATTATGCTGGCCGATCTCGACGGCAACCTGACGGAAGCCAACCTTCGGGCCCAAGAACTGCTAGGCTACAACAAGGACGAACTTCTTAAGATGCACTACACCCAACTTTTTCCTCCGGAAGATCTTGGGGGACTCACTGAAGTCTTTGAAGGGAGGAAGAAAGAAGGGTTGGGAAAGATTCGTGAGGCCAGGGTGATGAGAAAGGACGGCGGGGAGGTCCACGTGGACATCACCGGCACCCGCATCGAATATGCCGGCAAAAAGCTGATCCAGGGAATCCTAAGGGACATTACCGCCCGCCGGAAGGCTGAGGAAGCCCTGCGGGAATCCGAACAGAAGCTCCGGTCCCTCGCCTCCCAACTCCTCACCATTCAAGAACGGGAGCGCCGCCGGGTCTCCAGAGAACTCCACGATGAATTGGGCCAGGCCCTGACGGTCCTGAAAATCCGCCTGGTGGCCATTGAAAGTAAACTGCAGAAAAATCAGCAGGGTCTGAAAGCCGATTGCGAACAACTCCTGAATTACATCGACGGCGTGATCGAAAACGTCAGGCGTCTTTCCTGGGATTTGAGCCCGTCCATCCTGGAAGACTTGGGACTGTCCTCTTCTTTGGCGCACCTCCTGGACGAAACCTGTCGAAACCACAGCCTGACCTGTTCTTTCAGCATGGATCAGATGGACAACCTGTTTTCCCCGGAAACCGTGATCAACATTTATCGCATCTTCCAGGAATCCCTGACCAATATCGTCAAGCACGCCCGGGCCACCCAGATCTCGGTGGCCATCCACCAGCAGGACGATCGGGTTACTTTCATGATCAAAGACGATGGCCGGGGTTTTGACCCGGAAACGGTCATGGCCCGGGACCTGCCCAAAAGAGGGCTGGGACTGACCGCCATGAACGAGCGGGCCTTGATGGCCAGGGGCTCCCTCACCGTCTGGAGCCAAAAAGGGCAGGGGACCCGGATAACCTTCCACATCCCCATGGACAAATAAGAGGAAATCACCATGTATCGCATCGTTCTGGCCGAAGACCACATCCTGGTGCGCGAGGGAATCAAAAAAATCATTGAAGATTTTGCCGATTTGCAGGTGGTGGGAGAAGTGGGCGACGGGTTTCAGGTCCTGGATTTACTGCAGCGGTCACCCATCAATATGGTGATCCTGGATATCTCCATGCCCAACCTTTCCGGCATCGAAACCACCAGGGAAATCAAGAAGAATTTTCCGGCGGTCAAGGTCCTGATCCTCACCATGCACAAGAAAAAGGAATACCTCAAAGACGCCCTGATTGCGGGGGCGGACGGCTATCTGCTCAAAGAAGACGCGGCCAAGGAACTCCTTTCCGCCATCAAAAAGATCCGGGGCGAGGAAATCTATGTGTCCCCCCTCCTCTCCACCGAAATGGCCACCCTCTTCGCCCAAGCCCACCGCCAGGCGCCGGCTCCCGTCTCTGAGGAGACCCTGACCCCCAGGGAAATCGAGGTCATCAAGCTCATCGCCGAAGGCCGGTCGAGCAAGGAAATCGCAGCCCTGCTGTTCCTCAGCTTCCGCACCATCCAGAATCACCGCACCAAAATTATGCGAAAATTAAACTTGAAAAAAAATATCGACTTGGTAAAGTACGCTATCCAGATGGGTTATACGCAGGCTACCGTCCCTTAGCCTCAGAAATCACAGGAAAATCTCGGGATTAGGGATAATTTTGAGTACTTTGCTCTATGAAAAAGAGTACTTTTACTCATTTATTCCGGCTGGAAAGTCTTGTAAAAATTACCCTGGGGATAGAAGATAAAATCTTTACGGTGGATAACTATGGCACATTTATACAAGAAGATTAAAAAAGGGCATGAATATTATTACATCCGTGAGACCCAGCGAGTCTACGGGAAACCCACCACCATCAACCAGGTCTACCTGGGGACGGCTGACAAGGTCCAGGCGGCTTTGGGCAAAGGTGGGTTCTCTCCCAAGGAATTCGGTTCGGTTTTTATTCTCAACGAACTGGATCGCCTGCTGGACCTGGCCGGAATTGTCAATGAGATCCTGCCCCCCAAGAAAAAGACCAGGGGGCCGTCCCTGGGCGAACTGGTGTTTTACGCCGCCTTGAACCGGGCCATCGCACCCACCAGCAAGAGGCGGTTGGCATCCTGGTATGAAACCACCGACATTCAACGCATCCGTCCTTTACGGCTGGAGTCCTTGAATTCCCAAAACTTCTGGAATCATTGGGACCGCATCAGCCCTGCGGACCTGGAAAAGATCTCCGGGGTCTTCTTTAAAAAGGTGTTCTCCCTCCTGGCCGCACCCGAGGTCCACCTGCTGGTGGAGGCAGGCAATATCTACTCTACCCCCCGGACCAATGTCGACACCGGTTTCGAGTTGGATGAGCCGTATATCCCGGAACCTTCCCGTCAGCGGGTGGGACTGGCCCTGATCACCGAGCACGCCGCGGGGGTGCCGTTATATTACCAGACCTTTCGGGGTGGTCTGCCGGAAAATGAGTTCTTCGAACGGCATCTGGACGGCCTCCTGGCGAGGGTCGCCAATCTCGGGGTGCAGGCCAAACAAGTCACTCTCCTCCTTAATCCGGGGGTGGCCCCGGCGGCCATTGTCCACAAGGTGGATGCAGACCCGGGCCTCCACTTCATCACTTCCTGCCCTCCCGACGAGGTTCCCGATCTGACCCAAATCTCCTTGAAGGAGTTCACCCCCCTGGCAACCAAATCCTCAGGCCGCTTCGGGGATCCCGAAAGGGATGAGGACAAGATCCTTTACTACGAGGCCGAAGCGTCTTTCTGGGATCGGTCCCGGAAAGTCGTCATCGTGTTTGACCCCAGGGCCTTTAACCGAAGCTACCAGGACCTGGGAAAGCGGGTGCAGAAGGTGCGCAAGGAGATGCTGGCCCTGCAGCAACGGTACCTGCAGGCAGCACTCCCCGAAGACGCTCCCCGGAGCATTACCGAACTTCTGAGCCAGCTCTGCCAGCGTTTCCGGCTGAGCCCTTCTCTCTTTGACCTGAGTTTTCATGAAGAGGGCGGTTTTCTCCGCATGGATTTTCAACTCAATCACCACCAGATGGCCGCCAAGGTGCGGCGTTTCGGCAAAAACATCATTATTACCGATCACACCGACTGGAGTGCCGCCGAGATCTACGAAGTTTATGCCAAGCGGTATTTGGCGGATACCCAGGTAACCGCAGGCAAGACCCAGGGGAATCCCGACAATCCCTTCCAGGCTGCCTTGATGCCCCTGTATCACTGGACTGACTCCAAGATTCGGGTCCATATGTTTGTCTGCGTCGTGGCCCTGACCTACCTGGCCCTGATTTGCCAGCGCCTGAAGGGCGCGGGTCTCAGGATTCCACCCAAGGAGGTGATGGAGGAGTTGCGCTCTTTGCGCACCGCCATCTACTCTTACGAGACCGGCGGCAAGCTGAAGCGGGTTATAGACCAGGTCAACGACACCCAATCCGCCATCCTCAAGGCCCTGGGCTATGAGGTCCAGGAGGGGAAGATCCAACCCCTTTCCCCTTCCCTGATTTCCTGACCCGGGTCCCACCCGGCGCGGCTTCCGGCCGGAGGGCTTGCCCCTCCGGCCGTTTTTTTTGCTCTCCTGTCATGAGCGGCTTTCTAATCTGCGTTCCGAAGGCCCCGACCACTGAGAATCCAGCAAGAAGTCCCCCCCGCCGTCGGCCGGCGGAAGTTGGCCGGTGGAATAGAACTCCGCCCCCACCACCTCGAAGGACATGGCCTGGTAAACCGAGTCCAGCCATTCCGGCCCCTCCCGGCAGGCCAGGGTTAAGGAATATCTGCCGGGGACCAGGGGCACCCGGGGAATGGTGCAGGTAACTTCTCCCTCGGCCGGGAGATCGTCAAATCTGGCCCCCGCCAGCTCGCTGGAAAGGTAGGTTATCCGGTCCCCCCTGCTGTTCTCCACCACCGCGACGAACACCAGGTTTGCCGGGGCCACGGAATTCCGAACCTTGAAGCCGAGGGTGATGTTGCCCGGCCGGCCCACGGTCAGGTAGCCGGTCCTGTGGCCGAACTCATCGGTGAGAAAACAGTGTTCGAAGCGGATCTTCCCACTGAGCCAGGACTTGAAACGGCCGGGATGATTCTCCAGCGACGCGAAGCCGTTTTCCCCAGGGCCAGTGTCCGAAGTGGCAGCCAGATAAGCCGCAACCACCGCGTTGGCGCCGCCCGTCCGGGCCAACCGGCCCCGCTCCAGGAGAATGGCCCGGCTGCACAAGGAAGATATGGCCCCCATGTTGTGGCTCACGAACAGCACCGTTCTCCCCGCGCCGGTGACCTCGCCCATCTTGGCCAAGCATTTTTTTTGAAAACCGGCGTCGCCCACCGCCAGCACTTCGTCCACCACCAGGATCTCCGCTTCCAGGTGGGCGGCCACGGAAAAAGCCAACCTCACGTGCATGCCGCTGGAATAGCGTTTCACCGGGGTATCCACGAATTTCTCCACCCCGGCGAAATCCACGATGCTGTCGAACTTCCCCTGGATTTCCCGGATGGTCATCCCCAGGATGGCGCCGTTGAGAAAGATGTTTTCCCGCCCCGTCAGTTCGGGGTGGAAGCCGGTGCCCACCTCCAGCAAACTGGCCACCCGCCCCTTGATCTTGATCTCCCCCCGGGTGGGGGCGGTGACCCGGGAAATGATTTTCAGCAGGGTGGACTTGCCGGCGCCGTTCCGGCCGATGATGCCCAGAACCTCTCCCGGTTTCACTTCCAGGGACAGGTCCTGTAAGGCCCAAATCCGATCTTGCGCCACCGGGGTGTCGTCAGAGGAGAAATTGATTTTCCGGTTAGGATCGTCTTCGCCCCGAACCCGGGCCCACCAGCTCTGCAGGTCCCGGAACAGATAGCCGTGGCCGATGACCCCCAGGCGGTACTGCTTCCAAAGGTTCTCTACCCGAAGCACCGTTGTCATATCCGCCGCGCTCTCAAGTTCCCAGGGGATCCCCGCCGGGGTCAGATGGTATCCATGAATCTTTTTTCCACCCGGTTGAACAATACCAGCCCCAGGCCTAGCAGACTCAAGGTAATAACCCAGCCCAGGACCAGGTATTCCGGGGTGATGGACCTGGTCCCCAAAAATATGGCCCGAAAGCTCTCAATCACCGGCGCCATGGGATTAACCGCGAAATAATGCCGGTAATGAGCCGGAATCTGGGAAAGGGGATAGACCACCGGGGTGGCGAACATCCAGAGCTGCACCCCGAAGCCTACAACCAGGGTTAGATCCCGGTATTTCGTGGTCATGGCCGAAACCAGGGTACCGCAGGCAATGCCCAGGAGCGCCATCTGCAGGAGGAGTAATGGGAGGGCCAGGGCCCAGGGGCTCACTACCAGGGGCGCCCCTTTGAGATAGTAATAAACCAGAAACCCCAAAAAAAGGCAGAACTGGATGAGAAACTTGAAAATGTTGGATATAACGATGGCCAGGGGAATCACCAGCCGGGGGAAATAAACCTTGCCGAATATCTGGGCATTGGTGATGAAGGTATTGGAGGTCTCCGTCAGGCAGGTGGCGAAATAACCCCAGCACACCGTCCCCGCCAGATAAAACAGGAAACCGGGCACCCCATCGGTGGAAATCCGGGCGATGTGCCCGAACACCACGGTAAAGATGATGGTCGTAAACAGCGGCTGCAGAAAAAACCACAGCGGGCCCAGGATCGTCTGCTTGTACTGGGCCACGAAGTCCCGCCGGACGAACATCAACACCAGGTCCCGATATCGCCAGAGTTCCCCCAGTTCCAGGTGGAACCAGGGATGTCGGGGGCGGATTATGGTAGTCCACTCCACTGCCGCCGCCTCCGGTGCTTGCGGCTCGCCGCCCTGCGAGGCTGAATACTCGGTCGTCATCAGTCTTGGTCCAGACCGCCTAAAGGGAACGGGAAACAGGCCACTTGCTGGATCGCGATCATCCCCTCCTGGCCGCGGGGCAATTGCTCCAGCAACACCAAGGCGTCGCAATCGGCCCGGAATTCGTCCAGGGTCCTAAGGGGAATCCGGTTGCAGGTGTGAACCGCAGCAACTTCCTCCACATACCAGGCCACCACCTGGATCCCCTCCGAGATGAGGTACAGAATAGCCGCTTCGGTGAAAGGGGTCCAGCCGTAGACGGCCACCCGCTGCACCCCCTGGGCCGCCAGGGCCTCCAACTTCCCCAGCAGGGCCTTTCTTACTTCTCCATACATGGAGCTCTGGCGTTTGAGGAAATCGTAAGCCAACCGGGATTTTTGCAGCAGGCCGCTGGGGGTAAGATGATATTTGAGATGGCGCGGATTGGCCCCCGAGATCTTGATGTAGCCCTTGACCGCCAAGAGACGCAGGGCGAAATTCACCGAGGCCAGGCTGCGCCCCAGTTTTTGGGAGATGTGCCTCTGGGTCAGGTTGCCGTCGGTCTCATGGACCGCTTCCAAAATGTTATATTCCAGGGCGGGATCATCCATGGGAAGCCTTGTTCGCTGTTTGATGTTTCATTATCAAAAAGCGAACACAGAGTCAACTTTTTTCCGGTAAAATTCCCTCGGGAAGGTCCGGAATCCAATCTCCCACCTGATAGCGGCGCGGTCCGGCGATTAGCTGACATTCTGCCCGCGGCCGGCGACCGCAAGAAGGTAGCCGCAGGCCCTTGCAAAAAACCTGCGCCGCCGCCGCCATACTCTGAAACTCTGGAAGACTAGATTGCAATTTGGCGGAGAATCCGGTTAAAATCCTTGAAAAAGCCGGCATAGCTCAGTGGTAGAGCAGCTGATTCGTAATCAGCAGGCCCGGGGTTCGACCCCCCGTGCCGGCTCCAATGAAATTAAGGGGTTAGCTTAATCGGCTAACCCCATTTTAATTATGGGTACCAATCTGGGTACCATTTTTTAAGTAGATAACGTCTATCAACCTCCTGGCTACCAACTGGGTACCAAAGGCTCAGAGAGATTTTTTCTTCTGGGGTGGCAGCGCTTCCTTGAGTTCAATTTCTTCTCAGGCCAGAAGATCGCCAAGCATCGGCCCACCTGCAGGGTCTGGCCACGGCTACCAAATCCCTGGGGCTCCAGCGTGATGTTGCGAAAAGGGCGGCTGCGCTCAGATCGTCATTCATCCCACCAAGATGGTATTGTCGGTCCAAGCGCCGGCGCCCCCCAGGGCACACTTATCCTCATCAACGGTCACCAGGCGCAAGCAG
>JBGPBR010000011.1:0-14115 GCA_041481325.1 Desulfobaccia bacterium | reverse complement strand
TGCGCATGAAGCACTGGTAGGCGTCTTCGGGGGTGCAGACGATGGGCTCCCCCCGCACGTTAAAGCTGGTGTTGACGATGAGGCCGCAGCCGGTCAAGTCCTTAAAGGCCCGAATGAGGCGCCAGTACTTCTCGTTGGTCTCTCGATGCACCGTCTGGATGCGGGCCGAGTAGTCCACGTGGGTGATGGCGGGGACTTCCGAGCGCAGGTGGTAGAGCCGCTCGAAGAGCTCCAGGTTCTCGTAGCCCGGCGGCAGGGGCCGGCGCTTCTCTTCCCTGACCGGCGCCACCAGGAGCATGTAGGGGGAAGGCCGGTCCAGTTCGAAGTAGGCGGAGTTTTCCTCCATGAGCACCGACGGCGCGAAGGGCCGGAAGCCTTCGCGATACTTGATCTTTAAATTGAGGCGCTTCTGCATCTCCGGGTGCCGCGGGTCGCCCAGGATGGAGCGGTTCCCCAGGGCCCGGGGGCCCCACTCCATGCGGCCCTGGAACCAGCCCACCACCTGGCCCTGGGCCAGGAGTTGGGCCACCTCCCGGATGAGATCGTCGAACTCCGGGTAAGGTTTATACGGGGCCCGGTGGCGCCGGGCCACCCGGATAATCTCATCCCCCCCGAAGGCCGGACCCAGGTACGACCCCTGCATGTGGTCCATGGCGGGGTTGGGAAGCTCCCGCTCCTGTTCCCGCCAGAGGTGCCAGGCCGCCAGGGCCGCGCCCAGGGCCCCGCCCGCGTCCCCCGCGGCGGGCTGAATCCAGATGTCCTTGAAGGTGCCCCGGCGCAGGAGCTTGCCGTTGGCCACGCAGTTCAAGGCCACCCCGCCGGCCATCACCAGGTAGTCGGCACCGGTTAGGCGTTTGGCGGTGTCGGCCAGGCGCAGCACCACGTCTTCCGTGGCCTGCTGGATGGCCAGGGCCAGGTTCATGTAGCGCTGGTCCAGGACGCCGCTTTCCCGGGGCCGGGCCGGCACCCCGAAGAGGGACTCCCACTTGTCGTCCACGCACATGGTGAGGCCGGTGGCATAGTTGAAGTATTCCATGTTGAGGAGCAGGGAGCCGTCTTCCCTTAAGTCCACCAGCTCCTCCAGGATCAGGTCTTTCCAGCGCCTGGTCTGCTCGGCGTCCGGGTTGCCGTACGGGGCCAGGCCCATGAGCTTGTATTCGCCGGAATTGACCTTGAAGCCGCAGTAGGAGGTGAAGGCGGAGTAGAGCAGGCCCAGGGAATGGGGGAAGTGCAGCTCCCTAAGGATGCTGATCTCCCGGCCCTGGCCGAAGCCGATGGTGGAGGTGGCCCACTCCCCCACCCCGTCCAGGGTCAGGATGGCGGCCTCCTCAAAGGGAGAGGGGTAGAAGGCGCTGGCCGCGTGCGACAGGTGGTGCTCCGGGAACAGGAAGGGCGGAGCGCCCGCCCCATGCTTGGCCAGCTCATCCCGGAGCAGGGACCGCATCAGGAGCTTTTCCTTGATCCACACCGGCATGGCCATGATGAAGCTCTTCAGACCCCGGGGGGCGAAGCCGTGGTAGGTCTCCAGAAGCCTCTCGAACTTGAGGTAGGGCTTGTCGTAAAAGGCCACCGCGGTCAGGTCCGAGACCCTCAGGCCCGACTCGGCCAACACGTAGGCCAGGGCGTTGGCCGGAAAGGCGGGGTCGTGCTTCTTGCGGGTGAAGCGCTCCTCCTGGGCCGCGGCGACAATCCGGCCGTCCACCAGGAGGGCGGCGGCGCTGTCGTGGTAAAAAGCGGAGAGCCCAAGAATGGCTTCGGACAAGACGGCTACCTCTAAAAAATGGTGTAGATGAAGGGGGCGATGGCCGAACCGCTGGCGAAGACCATCAGGGCCCCGAAAAAGAGCAGCGTCAGGATGATGGGCAGCAGCCAGTATTTTTTCCGGACCCTCAAAAACCCCCACAGATCGCGGACAAAATCCATAACTTACTCCTTAACTTAATCCTTAAATGCGCCTTTGGGTCTTTGGGTGGGGAAAAAACGAATCTCACGCCGATGCGCCAAGGGTTAATTCAATACGGGTTCTCCAGGTCCTTGCCGGTGATCACCCCTTCCCGGATCACGAAGACGGAGCCGTTGCCTTGTTTCCATTTTTTCAACTGCAGGGAGTCAGCCTTGCACCATCGCCGGATCAGGCCGATGGGGGTGACCAGCAAAAAGAAGAGCAGGGTGAGAATAATCCTGGAGACCACGTTTCCCATCAGGTGGGAGAGCCCGAACCAGAAGCCGGCCAGGGGTTTGAAGGCCTTGGGCCAGGCCATGGTGAGGAACAGGGCCGCGATGGCCAGCGACAGAAACTGGGGGAGCTTACCCCAATAGCCCAGCAAGAGGAGAATCAGGACCATGGCCATGCCGGTGTCTTTGGCCTGCTCCGGAGTGGAGCTCAGCCACCGGGAGGCGAACTTGCCGCGTGGGGCGCTGGTTTTTTCCATAGGAAGATCTTTACCGCCCCACCCGGGGCAGGCCGGTGGCTGCATAAACCTCGGCTTCGGGGAAGATTGCGGCTTTAAGCGGCCGGGACGGCGGGCCCGGCGCAAACCTGGGGATCTGGGTCTTCCGGAACCGCCTAGGCAATGCCTTTCTCTGGGCCCGCCAGGGAAAGCCGGGACGGCCTCCTTGCCTTTCCTCTCCGGGGCGTTTATTTTAATAATATTACACCAAACAGAATTTTTTTCGAGCATTTCCCGCCGCAAAGCCGGAAGGAAAGGAGGAGCCATGGCCGCCATGATGCCGGATCTGGAGGGGTACTTCCGGGGGTTTATCCCGCCCCGGGAGGCGCTGCTCAGGGAATTGGAGCAGGAAGCCCACCGGGAGGGCATCCCCATCGTGGGACCGGTGGTGGGTGAGTTGCTCTTTATCCTGGCCCGGGTTACCGGGGCCGCCAAGATTCTGGAGCTGGGCACCGCCACCGGATATTCCGCCATTTATCTAAGCCGGGGCTGCGAGCCGGTTCGGGGCCGGGTCCTCAGCCTGGAGCTCGATGAGAAGATGGCGTCCCGGGCCCGGACCAATCTCGCCCGGGCCGGCCTGGACGCCAGGGTGGAGGTGCAGGTAGGCGAGGCCCTCAACCTCATGGCGGCCCTGCCGGGGCCCTTTGACCTGATCTTCCTGGACATCGACAAGGAGTCGTACCTCCCGGCCCTGAACCACTGCGAGCGCCTGCTCAAGGCCGGGGGGCTCCTGGTGGCCGACAACGTGGGTTTTACCGGGGCCGACGGCTTTAACCGGGAAATCTGCCGGCGCCGCAATTTTCACGCGGTCAACTTCCTGGGGTTTTGGCCCGAGCACTCCCCGGAACGGGACGGCCTGTCCCTGGCGGTGCGGGTCAGGTAGGGCGCGCCCACGGCTCCGCTTCAACTCCGGGACAAGTTTTTTCCGGCCATGGGCCGCAATATCTGGTATAAATAGACCCCGAAAAGATTTTCGGCCGCCCGGGGACCGGGAGCGGCCCTCGCAGGCATGAACCGCCCATGCTCTTAAGCCGCCAGACGCCTGAAACCGGCGGGGACGCCCCCGCCCTCGCCGCCGCTCCCGGCGCGCCGCCCCGCATTCTCAAGAAATTCGCCTATCTCCTCAGCGCCCGCTGGGTCCGGGACGCCTGCCAGACGGTGTTTCTCATCTACCTGGCCCGGGTCAGCACCACCACTTACGGCGAATTCATGCTGGCCCTGGGGCTGGGGAGCATTCTCCTGATGGTGGCGGAGTTCGGCCTCAACCTGCCCCTGGTGACCCTCCTCACCCGGAAAGGCCGGGAGCCCGGGGCAGCCTTGAGCCAGGTGACCATCCTCAAGGGCACCCTCCTCGCCCTGGCCCTGGGCGGGGTGGTGGTCTTCATCCAGTGGCAGGACTACGCCCCGCCCCTGAAGCACCTGACCCTGATGCTCACCTTGGGCGTCGGCCTGGAGGCCCTGGCCAACACCTTTTTCGTGGCCCTGGAGGTGCAGGGCCGCCAGGACCTCCAGGGAAAGGTCAAGGCCCTGGCCGCGGGGCTGGGGTTCGGTTACGGCCTCCTGGCCCTGGTCCTGGGGGCTCCGCCCCTGGCGGTGGCGGCCTTCAAGGTCCTGGAATCCCTGGCCAACATCGCGGGCGGCGCCGCCCTGGCGGTTTACTGGGGCCGCTTCCGTCTCCGAAGGCCGTCCCTGGACGGCATCGGGGCCACCCTGAAGCTGGGCCTGGTCTTCGCCCTCATCGAGGTGGCGGCCATGACCTACAACAAGGCCAACCTCTTCTTCCTGCAGCGCTACGCCGGGGCCGACGGGGTGGCCCAGTACAGCGCCACCTGGCAGATGGTGGACGGCATCTCCGCCCTGGCCTCCAACCTGCTGCTGCAAAGCATCATGTACCCGCTGTTCGTGCAGCTCTGGCAGACGGACCGCTCCCGGGTTCCGGGTCTGGCCCGGAACACGGCGCGCTGGCTCCTGGCCGCGGCCCTGGCGGTGATGTTCTTTTTGTTCATCGAAAGCGACCGCCTCATCCCCCTGATTTACGGTCCCCGGTACCAGGCGGCGGTATACCTGCAAAAATATCTGGTGGTGACCGTGGCCTTCGCCTTCCTCCACAATCTGGCCGCGTTCCTGATGATCAGCATGCGGCGGGAGCGCCTGCTCCTGGTCTTCTACCTGGCGGGCCTGGCCTTCAATCTCCTCTGGTGCTCCCTGGTCATCCCCCGGGCGCCGCTCCTGGGCGCGGCCCTGGCCATGATCCTGACCAAGGGGGGGGTGGCTTGCCTTACCGTGGTCTACGCCCAGAGACAGGTGGGGCTGTTCCCGGCCCAGCCCCTGAAACAGCTGGGGGCCGCGGCGTTGGTGGGCGCGGCCCTTTACCTGCTGGGATTTAGCCACCTCCCCCGGGAACTGGCCGAGGCCCTGGCCCTGGCCCCCCTCCTGGGCCTGGCCTGGCGCTGGTGGCATTCCGACTGAGGTATGATAGAGTTTAATCTTGGCATGATGAACCCCTTGATTTTAACCGCCATGGCCCTGGAACTGCTGCTCCTCCTGGCCCTTTGCCGGTGGAGCCGGGAACACGTGCGCCGGAGCTTCCCGGGCCGGGTCCCGGAGGCCCCCAGGGGCGGCCCCGAGGCGCCTTTCCCCCGGGCCGCGGTCATCGTGCCCCTCACCGGCCAGGCCCAGGAAATGCCGGAGTGCCTCCAATCCCTGCTCCACCAGGACTACCCGGACTTTGAGACCGTCCTGGTCACCCGGGACGCCGAGGACCCCGCCACCGCCCTGGTGCAAAGTCTCCTCCCCGGCGCCCGGCGGGCCCGCCACGTCATCAGCGGCCCGGCCGTCTCCTGCTCCCAGAAAAACCACAACCTTCTGGCCGGGATGGCGGTCCTGAACGACGCCGCCCAGATCCTGGTGTTTTGCGACAGCAACCACCTGGCGCCGCCCCACTTCCTCCGGGACCTCATCCGGCCCCTGGCCCAGGGGGACGCCGTCCTGACCAGCGGCTTCCACCGCATCCGGGCCCGGGACGGCCGGCTGGCGACCCTGGGCATGGTGCAGACGGTGCTGGCCCTGCATCTCCTCCAGGGCATTCCCCCGGTGTCCCAACCCTGGGGCGGAGCCACCGCCATCGTCCGGTCGGTGTTCACGGAATTGGGGGTGTCCCGCCTGTGGGCGCAGACCGTGGTGGACGACGTCTCCTTGGCGGCCCATTTAGGTCGGCGGGGGATCCGGGTCAAGCCGGTGGCTGCCGCCTGCCTCACCACCGTTCTCTCCGGCCAGAGCCTGGCGGGCTGGACGGCCTGGCTGACCCGGCAATGGCAGTACCTAAAATATCTCCTGCCCGGCACCTGGCTGGCCGCGGCCCCGGCGGCCCTCCTGCTCGTAGTCCCGCCCCTGGCGGCGGCTGCGGCCTGCCTGGGCTGGGTCCTGGGCTGGGTCCCCGGCCGGGACGCCCTGGTGGGCGCCGGCTTCCTGACCCTGCTCTCCGGGGTCGGGGCCCGGTTCCGCACCCTGGTCCCTGATAAGATTCCCCTGGGGCCCTGGCTCCGGGCCTTTTACGCCACCCTGGGGGTGGCCGGCCTCAGCTATCTCAGGACCTGGCTCACCCACACCATCTCCTGGCGGGGGATTTCTTACCGGGTTACCTGGGGCGGCAAGGTGCGGGCGATTATGTTCGACGACAAGCTGCTGGAGCCTTAAGGGCTCGGGGGAAGGATCTTGAGGGAGAGGCAGGGGCCGCTTACGAAAAAACCCTGGCCCCCGCCCTCAAAAAACCCAGAGCAACCATTATGGCCAGAATTCTCTACGGAGTGCACGGCACCGGCCACGGCCACGCCATCCGGGCCTTGACCATAGCCAGGCATTTCGCGCCCCACGAGTTCCTGTTTATCAGCCACGGCACCGGGGCTGACATCCTCCGGGCCGAATTCCAGGTGGTGGACTGCCCCAACCCGGAAACCCCCATCCGAGGCCACCGGGTGGCCGCGGCCGCCGCCTTGTGGTCCGGCCTCCGGGCCAAAGGTCAGACGGGACGGGTCAAACGCCGCCTCCTCGAGGTCATGGACCGCTTTCAGCCGGACGTCACCATGACGGACTACGAGTACTTCGTCCCCCAGGTGGCCCGCCAGGTGGGGCTCCCCTGCCTGTCGGTGGACCACCAGCACGTCATCACCTGCTGCCGGCACTCCATTCCCTGGAGCCAGTTTCCCAGCTACCTGACCACCAGCTTTGCGGTGTCCTCCATGTTCAGCCAGGCCACGGACTACCTGGCCATTTCCTTTTTCCGGCCGCAGGTCAAGCCCGGGGTCCGGGCCAAGGTCCTGCCGCCCCTCCTCCGGGAAAGCGTGCTGGCCCGGCAACCCCGGGACGGCGGCCACGTAGTGGCCTACCAGGGCTATGCCACTTTCAAACGTTTCTTCCCCTTCCTCAGCGCCATCCCGTCCCCGGTTTACGTCTACGGTTTCGACACCGAGGGCGCCCGGGAAAATCTCCTTTTCAAGAAAAACTCGGAGACCGGCTTCCTGGACGACCTCTCTTCCTGCCGCTACGTGGTGTGCGGCGGCAGCCATACCCTGCTTTCCGAGGCCCTGTACTATGGCAAGCCCGTGGTCTCTTTTCCCATCAAGGGCGCCTTCGAGCAGTTCCTGAACGCCTTCTACCTGGAGAAGCTGGGATACGGCCGGTATTGCACCGGCTTTGACCCCCGGCCGGAGATCATCCCCGCCTTTGAGGCCCGTCTGGACGAGTGCCGGGCCCACATCCGGAAACATCCCTTCAACGGCAACCCGGAGGTCTTCGCCCAGGTGGAGCAGTTTATCCGGGATAAGGGCTTGAGCTATTAATTCAAGACCCCTGCTTTAAGAAGTTCAAGGTTCATAGTTCAAGGTTCAAGGTTAGGAAAAGGCTTCGAGGGAACTTTTCATGATATACGGGTGAGCCAAAGGCCCAGGAAGGATTTCTTTTAAATAATTTTTAAAAATTAGTGGCGCCGGCTCCCAGCCGGTGCGCCCTGTGGAGTGTACCCACGGTGCCCCCCCAGCCTTAGCGGGCCATGGCCGCCCTCCCCTACCCCGCTTTTTAACCGGTCCCTTAGGTCGCCTTCTCCAGCCAGTCTTTCAACCTGGCGTAATTCTTCCGGGAGTCGAAGTCCCGCAGCACCAGCTCTCGCCCGGCCCGGGCCCGCCGCCTGGCCTCGGCGGGGGCCGCCAGGGCCTCGCCCATGGCCCGTGCCAGGGCCGCGGCATCGTCCGGCGGCAGGAGCCAGCCGGTTTCTCCCGGCCGGACGGCTTCCGAGACGCCGTTGACGTCGGTGGCCACTACCGGCACTTCGTGGGCCAGGGCCTCCAGAATGACAATGGGCAGGCCGTCCCGGTCTCCCCGGGGATCGATGATGCAGGGCATGATGAACAGGTCGGCCCGGCGCAGCAGGTCGGGGACCTGGCGGTGGGGGATAAAACCGGGAAAAGCCACCCGGCCCTCCAGACCGTAGTCCCGGACCAGGTGTCCCAGTTGCCGCAGTTGGGGCCCGTCGCCGGCCAGGGTGAGGCGAAAATCCAGCCCGGCGGCGGCCAGTTGGCGGCAGGCCGCCAGGAGCCCGGGAAAGCCCTTTTTTGCCACGAAGCGCCCCAGGGCCAGCAACTGGTAGGGTGCCGCCGCGGCGCGGGGCGGCGCCGGGGCCCCCGCCAGCGGCGAGCCGCAGGGAATTTTCACCAGCTTGGCCGCGGCCTCGGGGGCCAGGGCCGCCAGGTGCGCCTGGTTGGCGGCGGAAATGGTGCGCACGAAGGCGGCGGCCTCCAGCTTTTCCTTGAGGGCCCCGTCCGTAGGGTAAATATCATGGGCATGACAGCAAAAGCTGAAGGGGATGCCACTGAGATGCGAGGCTACCCAGGCGGCGGTGGCCGGTCCGTCGGCCCAGGGGGCGTGAATGTGTTGGACGCCGGCCGCGGCAAACTTCCGGGCCAGATGGACCCCGGCCAGGGTGGCCCACCAGGCTTCCCCCAGGGTCTCCAGGCTGCGCCACCGGCGGCCCAGGACTTGGAAGCAGAACTGCCAAGCCCCGGGACCCCAGTTTCGGCGCAGATGAACCAGCTCCGGCACCATGGTTCCCAGGGAAGCGATGCCTAAACGGCGCACCGGCGCCGCCACCTCGGCCATGCCGGCGATCATTTCTGGGGGCCGCGGCCCGTAAAGGGTATGAACTTCCACCTCCAGGCCCAGGCGGTACAGGGTGTTGACCTCATCCAGGATGAAGGTTTGGGTAGGCTCGGGAAACCAGAGCGTTACATAAGCGACCCGCACTCCCGGCATCGTTTTGCCTCGCATCTCCTGCCTATGGAAAAGTCCCAATGAATTGGTGGCACAGGCATCTTGCCTGTGCGGTAGGGGCGGGTTTAAACCCGCCCCTACCAGTGGCGCGGCGTGAAGAGGCCAGGCCGAACCGCCACCCAGCCTTTAAGACCTTGCCCCTGCCCTACCCTTCCTGTTAATCAGCCCCGCCAGCACCTCTTCGTGGGCGCGCCCCATGGCGGACAGGGAAAAGTCTCGGGCCGCCAGTTCCCGGCCGGCCCGGGCGAAGGCCTGCCTAGTTAAGGGGTCGGCCAGCACCTGGCTGATGGCCGCGGCCAGGGCGGCCGGGTCCCGGGGCGGCGCCAGCCAACCGGTCCGCCCCGGGGCCACCAGTTCCGGCAGGCCGCCCACCCGGGTGGCCACCACCGGCAATCCCGCGGCCATGGCCTCCAGGACCACGTTGGGCAGGGCCTCTTGGACCGAGCTGAGAACGAACAGGCCGGCTTGCTGATAAAAAGGGCGCAGGTCCTCCTGGCCGGGGAAAAAACGCACCTTGCCGGGCGGCAGGATGTCTGCCGCCAGCTGCCGGCTGGCCTCCCGCCCGGGGCCGTCGCCCACCAGCCAGAGTTCCGCCCCGGGATGGTCCCGCAGCACCAGGGCAAAGGCTCGGAGCAGGGTGGCGTGGTCTTTATCCGGGACAAAGCGCCCCACCGATAATACCCGGGCAGGGTGCCGGCCCGGAGCCGCCGGGGGCCGGAAGTAGTCCGGGTCCACCCCGTTGTGGATCACCGTGACCCGGCCAGGCGGCTCCCCGCAGTGACGGCTGAGCTCGGTCTTCAAGGCCGCGGAGTTGCAGATCAGGTGGTCCGCCAGCGGCCACAGCCAGCGTTCGTGCTGCCGCCGGGGGGCGGCGCCGCCCCGGCAGTTGCCGATGATCACCGGCACCCCGGCCAGGCGCCCCAAGATCCGGCCCCAGATGTTGGGAACCACGGTCAGGAGCATGAGCCCGTCCACCGGGGTTTTTTGTAACCGCCGCCAGAGGTTGGCGAGGGTCTCAGGGCCCACCCAGGACCGCCGGGAGAGCCAGGTCAACGGCAGCCCCAGGCTGCGGGCCATCGGGACCAGGTCGTCGCCGGCCATGAGCACCCAGAGCTCCGCCCGGTAGCGCCTCCGGTCCAGGCGGTGGGCCAGCTCCAGGGTCTGGCGCTGGGTGCCGCCGAATAAGAGGTCCTGGAGCAGGAAGACTACTCTGAGGGGAGGGCCGGGGGAGGTCACTTCCCTCCCCCTCCCCTCAAATTTCTGCATCTCAATACCCCATGAGGCCGCAGCAGCGGGTGCACACCGGCATCAGGCCCTCGGTGGCCAGGCTGCGCCGGAAGTCCCGGTAGGCCCGGGAGTTCCACAGTTCGGTGACGGTGGCCTCCCTGAGGTTCCCCACCACGTAGTCGTGGTAATCCCGGCAGGGGGAGAGGTCGCCGTTGCTGTCCACCTCCACCGCCTGGTAAATGGAGATGCACTGCTCGTAGCCGAAGCGGGCCTGGTGGTCGGTGTAGTAGGTCTGGAGGTTGTCCACCCCGGTAATATGGGGGATCAGGGTGACCGGCGGGGCGCTCCCGGACCTGGAGATCGTCAGGAGGCCGTTGAGCTGCCGGTCCAACTCCCGGTAGTCGTCGGGCCGCCAGCCGCCGACCCAGCCGGCCGGAAGCCGGGGGGTAAACCCGAAGCGCCGGAAAAAATCCGCTTCGTGGGCCTTGAGCCGCGCCTCGTCGATCCACCAGGCCAGGTAAAAGACGAACAGGTCCACCCGGTCCCGGAAGGCCTCGTAGATGTCCAGCAGGTGCCGATAGTTGGCCTGGGAAATGGTGGTCAGCGAGGCGATGAGGGGGAGGTTGCGCCCCTGGACCTCCCGCTCCCGGCGCACCGCGGCCAGGCCCGCCTGGATGTCGGCGAAGTTGTCGGCCCCGCCCACCCCGGGGCGGGCCCGGTTGTGCAGGGCCGCGTCCGGGCCGTCAATGGAGAGCTGGAGCAGGAACATGGGCGCCCCCACCAGGCGCGCCGCGGCCCCGGCGATGCCGGTGCCGTTGGTGGCGATGCTGGCGGGCAGCTTCAGGGCCGCGGCCCGCTCGATCAACTCCAGGGAGCCATCGTAGAGCATGGGCTCGCCCCCCCAGAGATAGACCATGGGCCGGTGGCCTTGGCGCACCAGGTCCTGCAGCACCTCCAGATAGCGCCCCGGCGGCACCTCGTTCCGCTTCAGTTCCCGCAAATTCCGGCCGTGGAGAAACCCCTGGTCCCCCCATTGGCCGCAGGTGTGGCAGCGCAGGTTGCACAGATCGGTGATCCTGATGCTCAACTGGCGGATCTTGTGGGCCCGGCCCTCCCGCGCCCGGGGATACAGGTGGTTGAAAAGCCACTTCTCCGCCTGCAACGTCACCAGCTTTGAGGCGATCCAGGGATGCTGCGCCAGCCGCCGGAAGTTTTTGGCAATCACCCCCAGCGACACCCTGCTCCTTATACCCATGTTTTATCGGTTTCCAGTTTCCAGTTTTCGGTTTTCGGTTGACTTGCAATTAGTTCCGGATGATAAGGAGGGTGCCTGTACCGGCAAACCGGTCAAGGTCGCCTTCCAAAAGGGCCTTGGAGAATTTCCCCGGCGCGATATAATAACCTATAAAAAAGCCGTCTATAATTTCCCAGATAATACTTTATAACAATTTTAAACCGAAAACCGAAATCCGAAAACCGTCTTATGCAAGCCCTGGTCTATTACCGCTCGGTGCCGCGCTATCTGCTGGCCAAGGGGCTGAACCGCCTTTTTCCCCGGCGTTTTTTCCCCGGGGTGACGCCCCTGAGATTGCAGGAGGTCGATTTTTCCCGGCCCGGGCCGGACTGGGTGGTCCTGCGCAACCGGATGTGCGGCATCTGCGGCTCGGACCTGAACCTCCTGAAGGGGAGCGAATCCCTCCTCTTGGAGCCCTACGCCTCGCTGCCCGCGGTGTTGGGCCACGAAGTGGTGGCCGAAGTGGCCGAGGCCCCGGCGGGCTCCGGTTGGTCCCCCGGCGACCGGGTGGTGGTGGAGCCCATCCTCTCCTGCGGCCCCCGGGGCCTGGACCCCTGCCCTTTCTGCTCCCAGGGCCTTTACAACCTGTGCGAAAATTTCACCTGCGGCGACCTGGCCGGCGGCAGCCAGGGCTTCAACCGGGACGCGGGCGGCGGCATGGCGGAGTTCATGCCGGCCCATCCCACCAGGCTCATCCGGGTGCCGGACCACGTCCCGGATGAGGCCGCGGTGCTGGCGGACTCCCTGGCTTCGGCCTTGCAGCCGGCCCTGGACCACTTCCCCCAGGACGGCTCCACCGTGTTGATTTATGGGGCCGGCATCCTGGGCCAGCACCTGGTCCGGGCCTTGCGGGCTCTCGGTTCCCGGGCCCGGCTGGTGGTGGTGGCCCGCCATGCCTTCCAGGAGAGACTGGCCCGGGACGGCGGGGCCGACGTCGTCCTGGCCCAGCCAGGCCGGGTCGAGATAGGCGCCGCGGTGGGGGCCCGCCATCTCCCCACCACCTTGGGGGGCGGCAACCTGGAAGGCGGCGCGGACCTCTGTTTCGACTGCGTGGGCAGCCGCAGCTCCATCCAGGAAGGGCTCCTGGCCCTGCGGGGCCGGGGGAAATTCGTGCTGCTGGGCACCACCGGCACCCTTCATCAGGTGGACATCTCCAGCGTCTGGTTCCGGGAATTAAGGCTTTTCGGCTCCTACGCCTATTCCCGCAGCCGCTTCCAGGGCCGGGAGGTGCACACCTACCAGATGGCCATGGACCTCCTGGCCCGGGAAGATTTCTGCCGCGGTCTGGTCACGCACCGGTTTCCCCTACGGAATTACCGCCGGGCCTTCCAGGCCGCCTTCGACAAGCGCCGCCATGCCAGCGTCAAGGTGGTCCTGGACCTGCGGGACGGGAAGTAAGGGGGGGCGGACAGGAAAGATCGACTAGCCGGCGGGCACTGCCCATCCTACCTGGCTATTTCTCCGAAAACCCAAAACCGAACCTTGGAAACCGGAAATTGAAACTGGTCATCAGCGTCGACGTGGAGGAGGAAGGGCTGTTTTCCGGGGAGTATCCCCGGACCCCGCCGGGGGCGAGCAACGTCTCCGAGCTGGGCCGCCTGGAGTTCATCTCCCGGGAATTCGGCTTCCCCCTGACGTTGCTGGTGAGCTACCAGGCGGCCCTGGACCCGGAGGCCTGCCGGGTCCTGGCCTACTGGCGGGAAAGGTACGGGGCCGAAATCGGCGTCCACCTGCACCCCTGGAACACCCCGCCTTTCACCGACCTCACCCACCCCGAACCCATCCCGGCGGAGCTGCTGCCCGCGCCGCTGCTGGCGGACAAAATGGCTTCCCTGGTGAGTCAGGTGGGCCGGTCCCTGGACGCGGCGCCCAAGTCCTTCCGCATGGGCCGCTTCGACTGGGGGCCCAAGGTCATGGAAGCGCTCCCCGGCTTCGGCATTAAGGTGGACAGCAGCATCGTCCCCCTGACCGCCAAGAGCAGCCGGGTTGAAGACTTTCTGGCGCCGCCGGACCCGTATCTCCTCCCGGGCCCGGCAGACCCGCTGCTGGAAGTCCCCCTGACCCTGGTGCCGGTGATCCCGGGCACGCCCCGGGCCATTTACGGACTGGCCGCGGCGCTCCCCCGGGGCTTAGGCCGGCGGGTGCTGGACCGGTTCCGCTACCTGGGGGCCGCAGGTATCCACCCGGCCTGGTTCCCCCTGGCCTCCATGCAGTTGGCGGCCTGGCTGCACCGCCGCCGGGGCGGCCGGGTGCTCAACCTGTTTCTCCATTCCTCGGAACTCCAGCCAGGGGCCACCCCGTCTTTTCCCACGGAAGAATCGGTGCGGCTCCTGGTGGCCAAAATCCGCATCTTCCTTAACTGGCTGGCCCAGGCCTGGGGCGTGGAAGGGGCCACGCTCTCTGATTTGTACGATAGCTGCGGTCAGTAAGGGAAGAAAACCAGCACCCCGACCGGGGCGGCGCCGTCTTCCGATCAGCCGCGCTCGGCTCGCGCCCCGCCCCTACGGGCAGGTTTCAAGGCGGTAATCCCATTATGCGACGCGACAAACGACGGAGGGGCGGGTTTTAAACCCGCCCCTCCGTTTTTGGGTACGCCCAAAAATGAGAACTCGAAACTCGAAACTCCCCTTATACCAAGTTGCGACCATACAGGTAATTCATCTTTTTCTTTTGTAGGGGCGGACCCATTACTACTGCGTTAAGTATCATTAATAATGACTGGTCGTCTACAACTGGGACAGAACCCCAAAAACGTCATGATCACCCACTGGAGTTCTCTCCGGGCACGTGGGAGGGTCCACCCAATAGTTTTTTTTAGAGCGA
>JBGPBR010000010.1:0-14122 GCA_041481325.1 Desulfobaccia bacterium | reverse complement strand
CTTTTATAAATCTGACTACACTAATAATTGGCAGATGAATGGGACCCAATGCAGTACCTTGGCTGATTGGCAAAGCAGGTTTCTGCAGGATGCAAATTCATTGACCAAACACCCGCTCCTTTCCAATGCGAGTGGTTTATATTCCCAAACCACGGATTTCAAACCCCAGTCCGGTTCCCCCTGCAAGGAGGCTGGAACCGATGTGGGCTTGACCAAAGACTTCCAGAGTGCTTCCGTACCTTACGGTCACCCTGACATTGGGGCTTACCAAATAGACGGCACCACCGTTTCGACCACCACGACATCCGGCTCCGGGAGTGCCACCGGCTCCACTACCGGCTCTACGAGCGGGTCAACCACCGGATCAACTACCACCTCGACCACCGGCTCCACCGCTGGTTCCACCGATTCAACCGCTACAACGACCGGCTCAACCACCACCTCCAATACCGGCTCTACGAGCGGGTCAACCACCGGGGCAACGACCACCTCAACTACCGGCTCCACTGCGGTTGCCACCGGGTCTATCACTACCAAAACTAAGCTGCGCATCTATTTTGACCCAATTAAGAAGAAATGGGTTGTGACTTGGGTTAAAACCTAGGAGACCTGAAACAATAATTTCCTGCAAACCGTGACCAAAGGCAGGGCCAGGGCTGGCCCTGCCTTTTTCATGGCCCCCTTAAACTGAGTTGCATGCAAAGGGCTATTTTGGTAGCCGCAGGCGTTAATCTGCGCGGCCCCGGCGAGACGCCAGACAGGATTAAATGCTCTTGAGCCATTTTGGCTTCCAGGGCTTTAAGGCGCTTGCGGAAAGTTTGCAGGTCATGCCGCAGCCAGATGGACCTTACCCCACCAGGGGAGACAAAAACCCCTTTCTTTTTCAGTTCGTTGGATACCCGCAGTTGCCCGTGGGCGGGCTTTTCGATAGCGAATTCGAGCACGGCTTTCTCAACCTGCTCTTCCACTCGATTCTTCAGGATGGGTTTCTTGCGGCTGATCTCCTGAAGGGCAAGTTCCCCACCTGTATCGTAGAGTTCCTTGAAGCGATCAAAGCTATCCCGGGAATAGCCTATCACCTTGCATGCCTGAGAAACGTTTCCCAGCATTTCTGCGAGCCTAAGCAGCCCAAGTTTGTTCTTGATGATCTTTTGTTCGGTGGTCATCTGACATTCCCTCCTGATTTTGAGATGTTCAATTTACCAGAAGTGTCAGATTAAATCTTGACTATTACAATTTATCAGAGCCGTTTCGATTTGTCCTTGAAAACGAGCAATCTTTCTGTTATGCAAAGGAAGGCTCCTTTCATGTGGTTTTGATAGTGATTTAGCACTCTTATCTTACCACAAATCTGGAGCCTTTCCCATTTTATTGACCCATTTTTAAAACAATAATAAGTAATTATGCGCCATTACTTGGTGCGAAACATGAGTAAGTATGACCTCATCATTTTCGCCTTAATCAAATTCTGCCAAATCATCAGCTGTCAGAGGTCGTGACAATGATTTTGCTCTCAGAGTATTTATACTCTGCCAATTCTGCTTTCCCGGCAATTTGCACTCCCAAAAAACCCATCCGTTTACCGAATTTCCAGTTACTTCGATGGCCGCCGCGGATGGAGAATAAAACTTTTTGTCATTAAGAACCAAAGAGCCATCATCAACTCTCGCGTAATACATCTGGCTTTTATGAGAGCTCCTAAATTCCGTTCCGTGAGGAAATACTATACCCTTCGCCACCCAAGGTTTTCCAGATTGGGCTTTTTGCGCCATAGGTTCTTGCCTCGGCTCCAGACCAAAAAGCTCACGGAGAACGTCATTCGGGGTAATGTTCTCATTTTTACGGCGAACAGTAATTTCCTTGAAAACATCAAAATCGATTTCAATGTTTCGCATTTTATAAACCTCCTTTTTTTAGTGCTATTAGCACTAAAAATACTATTCTAACTTTACCCTTGTCAAGCAAAAATTTTACCCCCATATACCCCGATTGATGTGAAAAAGTCTTGTAAAATGTAACTATACATTTTACAATATCTCTCAATGGTTCGGAACTTTCGGCACAAAGGCTTGCAACGGCTGTTTCAAAATGACGACGGCAGCAAGTTGCCGCCGGATATGGTGGCGCGGATAAAGCTGATTCTCTCCGCCCTGCACGCCGCGCCAGCAATTGAGGCCATGGATATTCCGACTTTTCGTTTACACCCCCTTAAAGGGGAATTAAAAGGATTTTTCTCAGTGACCGTCCGCGCCAATTGGCGGATAATATTTCGTTTTGCAGGCAGTGAAGCTTTTGACCTTGATTTGGTAGATTACCATTAGGAAAGGAGAACCCCATGGAGATGAAGAATCCGGTTCATCCCGGTCTTCTGGTTAAGGAGTGTCTTAACGATCTTGGCTGGACGGTGGCGGAAGCGGCGGCGGCTCTCCATATCACCCGGCAGCAGCTGCATAACATCGTGGCGGGGCGTAGCGGGGTTACGCCGGAAATGGCGATCCGTTTTGAACAGGCGTTTGGCAGCAGCGCGGATACCTGGCTGCGGATGCAGGTGAATTATGATCTTGCCCAGGCGCGCCGGCGTGCCGCCGAAATTGTGGTTGAACGGCTGACGCCAAAGGTTGCCTAGTCGTGATGAACGACCAAAAACACCGCACCAGCCATGGAGTGGATAAACTCCCGCCACCAAAGGAGCCGGCACGGGGGCCCATGAGCGGCGCTGACTGTTCCTGACCATCTCTCATATAAGCCTAGAACTCTAACCTTCTTTTACTCCGGGTACAGCAAAAACTCCCGGCGCACTTCCAGGAACCGGGCCAGGTCTTCCTGCCAGCAGGCTTCCATCTCCGCGGCCGTCAGGCCCCGGTCCAGGGCGTTGCGGATGCAGTCGTCCCCGGTGAGGAGATCGATGGGCAGGCGCTCGTGCTCGTATTCGTAGGGCGGCTGGCGCCAGGCCAGCTCCTCCGGGTGGAGCTGGCGCAGCACCGAGAGCAGGGTAAGGGTGGTGTAATAGGGCTTGAAGGCGGCCCGGTCGGTGACGTGGAGTTGGAACCCCCGGCAGAGCTCCCCGGCCCACTTGTGAAAAGTGGGCTCGAAACAGGCCTCCCGCAGGGTCACCCCGGGCAGGGGGTATGCCTGCAGGGCCTCTCTCACCCGGTCGGGCTCCAGGAAAGGGGCCCCGAACAGTTCGAAGGGCCGGGTGGTGCCCCGGCCTTCGGAGAGGTTGGTGCCTTCCAGCAGGACCTGGCCGGGGTAGACGATGGCGCTGTCCAGGGTGGGCAAATTTGGGGACGGCAGCACCCAGGGCAGGCCGGTGGCGTCGAAATACCGGCCCCGCCGCCAGCCCCGGGCCGGGACCACCTCGAGGTCGCATTCCAGGTCCTGGGTGACCTGGTAGTACCGGGCCAGCTCCCCCAGAGACAAGCCGTGGCGCATGGGCAGCGGGTAGGGTCCCACGAAGGAGGCCCACTCCGGCCGCAGCAGGTTCCCTTCCACCGCCAGCCCCCCGATGGGGTTGGGCCGGTCCAGCACCACCACTTTTATCCCCAGCTTGCCGGCGGACTGCATCATCTTGGCCAGGGTGGCGGCGAAGGTATAGACCCGGGTGCCCACGTCGATGAGGTCCGCCAGGATGACGTCCAGCTCCGCCAGGGACTCGGGCGGCGGCGCCAGGCGGGGCCCGTAGAGGCTGACCACCGGAAGCCCCACCAGGGGGTCCACGAAATCCGCGGACGCGATCATGTTGTCCTGCTTTTCCCCCAGGAGGCCGTGCTGGGGGCTGAACAGGATCTTTACCTGGCCGGGAAAGCGCCGGGCGATGAGTTCCCGGGCGCTGGTCAGGTCCGGCCCGACGCTGGGGGTATGGGTCAGAAAGCCCAGCCGGGCGCCTTTGACCCAGGCAGGGGGCTCCTGGAGAAAGACTTCCAGACCGGTTACGACGCGACCCATGCAGGGAACCTTGGGGAAGGGGGAATAATCACGGCGAACGTCAGTTTAAAACCAGCTCAGCTCATCACGCAGATATAAAGTCTAGTGCGGCGTCTCGCAATTAACCTGGCGCTTAAACCTGGGGTTTTCCCCCTATTTCATAAGAGGGAGGCCAGGGTGGATTAGAATAACCATTTGATAATCCGTCCTAAATCACCCTTTAGCAAAGGGGGACTTGAAGTCCCCAAAGCATATTTCCCGGGCCGATTTTATGCCATATTAATTATCTATGAATCACAACTTTAGAATTCCGCGTCTTCTTTCCTGACCACCGGCCGGATCATCAGCATCACGTCATGGGTCACCCCGTCCTTCCGGATAAAATAGTCGTCCAGGATGGTTTTTTGCTCGAAACCCTTGGCCCGGAAGGCCTTGATCACCTTTTTGTGCTCGGCCACGATCTCCGCTTTCAGCCACTGCAGGTTCTCCTGCTTGGCCAGGTTGATCAACTCCTCCAGCATCACCGAGCCCAGGCCCAGGTTGCGGTAGGAATGGGATACGAAGACCCGCACCTCTCCGATATGTTTGGCGGCGTGCTTGCCCCGGTGCAGGGTGGCGTCGCCGATGATCCGGTTGGTCTCCAGGTCCACCGCCACCAGGGGCAGTACCTTGCGGTAGCTGATGTGATCGATCCAGTGATTGACCAGCTTCAGATCCTTGACGTCCTGCTTCAGAAATCGCGTGTCCTCCTCCGCGGCCTCCTGGAAGAGATGGATCAGACCTTCCCGGTCCTGTTCGTTGAGAAACCGGAACATCACCCGCTTGCCGCTACGCAGGGTGACGAACTTGCGGTAAGCCACGTAGTTGATCATGAGCCGGCCTCATGCTTGAAAGGATGATCGGAATACTATCAGGCTGTCGGAAAACGGGGTTGCCTTGTCATCCTGAACGGAGTGCGGGATCTCATCCATCTGAAAATACGAGATTCTTCGCTTCGCCAGGACCACAAATTCTCCTTTTTGGGAGTTTATCAACCCCCTTTAAGGCATGATACCCGCTCTTGAGGATTTGTCAAGGAAAGGACCGGCGCGGACCCCGGGGCGGCTTCAAGCCGTCAGGGGCTTGGCCAGGAATATTTGGGGCTTAGCCTAACCTCAGGATAACTATAAGTAAAATCAGGTAAAATTAGTTTATACAGATTTTTGATTTGAAATTAAGCCAGATAGCGTTTTTTCATCAGGATAAGTTTTCCTCCTTATGAAAAATCATGAAAAAACCAGGATGCGCGAGATTTGAAAAACCCATACTTGGGATTTCCAGTTTTCCGGAGCCCCGAGGCTTATGGTTTCTACCTTTTATCATATTGATATCGTTAGATTATCTAACACGATATTCTAAGCCCCATCGTTATTGCATCTTGAAACCACCTCCAGCGGCGGTTGCCGGACGAGGTGCTAAGGTTCATCACGGTCCATCTCCTTTGACCGGGAAAGTCTCTGGAGTTAATATCCCTTCACCAAACGGCGGCACCAATAGGGAGACCATGGAAGGCATCTGGGAATCGGTCAAAGCCATTATCAAGGCGCAAATGCCCCCTGCCACTTTCCATCTGTGGATCGAGCCGCTCATTATGGAGCCCGCTCCGGCGGGTGAACTCTGGTTGGCCTGCCCCAATCCCTTTGCCCTGCGTTGGGTCCAAGCCCACTATCTCAAATTGATGCAGGAGGTCCTGCACCACCAGGGCCGCGCCAACTTGCCGGTGCGCCTGAAACTGCTCACCGCGCCGGCCCGCCCCATGGCGCTGCCCCAGGCGCCCCAGCCGCGGCTGCCGTTGCCGGCGCCCGTCAACCCCGCCTTCAACCGGGCCTTCACCTTCGACAAATTCGTGGTGGGCTCCTCCAACCGCCTGGCCTTCCAGGTCTCCAAGGCCCTGGCCGGCAATGACACCTTTTACAACCGCACCCTGTTCCTGACTTCGGGGCCGGGGCTGGGCAAGAGCCACCTGTCCCAAGCGGTGGGTAACTTCATCGCCACCTCCAAGAACCCCGGCAAGGTCTTGTACCTTTCGGCCGAAAGTTTTGCCAACCAGATGGTGCAGGCCCTGAAAAACGGCTGCATGGGCGATTTCAAGGACCGCTTCCGGAAAGATTGCGACGTCCTGCTGCTGGAGGGAGTCCAGTTCCTGAGCGGCAAGGAAAAGATCCAGGCCGAAATCTGCTATACCCTGGACACCCTCATGACCCGGAACAAGCGGCTGATGTTTACCAGTTGCTACCTGCCCGGGGAGATCGGCCAACTCTCCCAGGAATTGCGCTCCCGGCTCACCGGCGGGATCATTACCCCCATCGGGCCCCCGGATTTCCCCACCCGGGTGCAGATCCTGGCCAACAAGGCGGCGAACCGCGGGGTGCAGATCCCGGTAAAGATCCTGGAATATCTGGCAGAGTATGTGGCGGAGGATGTGCGCCGGCTGGAGAGCGCCCTGGATTGCCTGTTGGCCCGGGAGTCCCTGTTGGACGAGCCCTTAACCCTGCGCCTGGCCCAGGAGGTGCTCCAGGACTTGCGGGCCGTGGACGCCAGGCTGAACATCCCTCAAATTCAGAAGATCGTGGGGGACTATTACGGCGTGAGCCTGGCGGAATTGCTGGGGCGCGCCCGCCAGAAACGCCTGGTGCGGGCCCGCCAACTGGCTCTCTATTTTTGCAGGATTTATACCAAAAAAACCATGGCCCAGTTAGGAAGGCTCTTCCAGCGCAGCCATGCCACCGTGGTCCATGCCCTCCAGACCCTGGAGCGGGACCGCCAGACCCTGCCCCGGCTGGCCCAAGAGATCCAGATGCTGGAACAAAAACTGGCCCAGGCTCAGGTCAGGTCGGGGTCTCCGAAAGCATCCACTCTTCACACTGATGCTTGATGACCCGGCCTTCCACGATGAAGACGATGTCTTCGGCAATGTTGGTGGCCAGGTCCGCAATGCGCTCCAGGTTCCGGACGATGATGATGAAGTGATGGAGCCGGATCACCCACCGGGACTCCTTGATCATGCAATCCAGAATCTTCTGGATGTATTCGTCGTCCAGAAGATCCACCTCCACGTCCCGCTGGCACACCTTGATGGCCAGCTTCGGGTCCTGCTGCACGAAGGCGTCGATGCTGATGCGCACCATCCCCAGGGCCATCTCGGCCATGAACTTGAGGTCTATGGGTAGTTTCAGGGGCGGACTGCTGTTGAGTTCCAGGGCCCGCTCGGCGATGTTCACCGCCTGATCGCCGATGCGCTCCAGTTCGGTGGCGATGCGTATGGCCGCCACCGTGAGCCGGAGGTCCGTGGCCAGGGGTTGCCGCAGGGCCAGGATTTTAAAGGCCTGCTCCTCGATGGCCAGTTCCATGCGGTTGAGAGTGATATCGTCGGTGATGACCTCCCGGGCCAGATCCGAGTCCCGGGTGGTTACCGACAATATGCTTTTGTCCACCGCAGATTCCGCCAGATTTGCCATCCGCAGCAGGTTCTTTTTCAGTTCGTCCAGTTCCTGGTCGAACTGCCTGGGCACTGTCATGGGCGTTGCCATCGCGTCCCCTTCCTCATTTACTTCAATAAAATCTTACTATAAATTGTTTAAAAGATAAATAATACTGAAGGAATTTCTGTCAACCCGGCAAGTTAACCGACTGGAGCAAAATGAAAATCGCGATTCTGGGACCCGGGGCCCTGGGTTGTTTGCTGGCCGCCTTCTTCTTCGAAGCCGGCGAGGACGTCTTTCTGGTGGATTACCGCCCCGAACGGGCGGCCCTGCTCAGAAACCGGGGCATTGAGGTGCAGGGCCTGGACGGACGCCGCCGGGTGGTGCCGGCGCCCATCGTCCTGCCCCACGAGGCGGGGCCGGCCGACCTGACCGTCGTGGCGGTAAAGGCCCACCAGACCGGGGCCGCGGCCCTGGACCTCCCCCTCTTGATGGCCCGGGGCGGCCTGGCCCTCACCCTGCAGAACGGCCTGGGTAACCTGGAAGAGATGGCCCGGGTGGCAGGCCCGGAGCGGCTGCTGGCGGCAGTCGGCTTCCTGGGGGTGACCCGGGAGGACCAAGGCCGGGTCATCCACGCCGGGAAAGGCCCCATCTTCATCGGCGTGCCCGCCGCCTCCCGGGTTGCGGCCTCAGAGGCGGCCGCGGTGGCCGCGGTCTTCCGCCGGGCCGGGCTGGAGTGCGAAGTCAAGGGCGATATCGACGCGGTGTTGTGGGAAAAACTGGTGATCAACGTGGCCATCAATCCCCTCACCGCCCTGCTGCGGGTTTCCAACGGGGTCCTGCGGGAGCTGCCCGAAGCCTGGGAACTGGCCCTGGCCGCGGCCCGGGAGGCTGAGAAGGTGGCCCGGGCCGCCGGCGCGGCCCTTAGCGGGGACCCGGAGGCGCTTCTTGGCCGGGTGTGCACCGCCACCGCGGCCAACCGCTCCTCCATGCTGCAAGACGTGTTGGCGGGTCGGCCCACGGAGATCGAGGCCCTGAACGCCCAGGTGGCGGCCCGGGGGGCGGCCTTGGGGGTTCCAACGCCGGTGAATGAGGTTCTTACCCAACTCCTCCGGGCTTTGGGGCAATCCTATTCCCGGCGGCTGGGGTAGAGGCTGATAGATTAGAAATTATGGGGAAGGCCAGGGGCCGTCGGCCCCTGGCCCCCTCTCCCAACTCCTTCCTACCTCTCCGGCCCCGGGGCCGGCGGGTGGACCAGGGGCAAGAACCTCACCGGCAGCCGGGCTTCTTCCTGCAACCCGTCCCGGATTTTGACCAGGCGCACCAGGGTCTGGGGCCTTCCCGGGTCCCCCAGGGGAATGACCAGCCGCCCGCCCTCCTTGAGTTGGCCCGCCAGGGCCGACGGCACCCGGGGCGCCGCCGCGGTGACCAGGATGGCGTCGAACGGGGCCTCGCCGGGCCATCCCAGGTACCCGTCGCCGGTCAGGATCCGCACCCGGGCGTAACCCAGGCTTTTGAGGCGCTCCTCCGCTTTCCGGGCCAGGTCCGGAAGGATTTCGATGCTGAAGACCTGGTCCGTGAGTTCGGCCAGGACCGCGGCCTGATAACCCGAGCCGGTGCCCACCTCCAGGACCTTGTCCCCGGGCTGCACCCGGGCCCACTCCGTCATCAGGGCCACGATATACGGCTGGGAGATGGTTTGCCCGCCGCCGATGGGCAGGGGATAGTCGCCGTAGGCCCTGGAGGCCATCTGCGGGGGTACGAAGCGGTGCCGCGGCACCCTGGTCATGGCGGCCAACACCCGGGGATCGCGGAGGCCCCGACCCTCCAACTGCCGGTAAACCATGGCTTTCCGGGCCTCCTGAAAATCCTCCGCGGCCGGGAGCGCCCCAACCCCTAAACCCGCAAACAGCCAGATGAACCCCAGGACGAGAATCTGGCAGCTTCTATAATTCCTCATGACGGCTTACCTGAAGATTCCCACGAATTCTGAATTACCCAAGGCCTAAATCTCCGATAAAAAATTCGCCCAAAGATTTATTTCTTAAGTTACCGGAAGCATCATCTTATAATTATTAATTAATTTCAATAGTTACCTTAAAGTCCGCCCTATTTGTTTGTAACCTTCTGTTAACGTCCCATGTGGGACGAGTAAGATACGCCTGACTTGCCCCCGAAAAAGGCGTTGCCAAATCTGGTGACCGCGATCCCCGGGCCGGGTTCAGCGGTCGCCTAATCTCAGGAGGGCCGAAGTGGAGCAGGACTTTAAGATCCTTCTTCTGGAAGATGCCGACCTCGGGGCCGAGTCGGTTAGCTTTGAACTCAGCAAGGCAAAAATCCCCGTGCTGGTAAAGAAAGTCCAAAACCGCGCCTCTTTCCTGCAAGCCCTGGAAGAGTTTCGCCCTAGCCTCATCCTCACCGACTGCCGCCTGCCCTCCTTTGACGGGTTGACGGCCATGGCCCTGGTCCAGGAAATATGCCCCGAAGTCCCCTTCATTTTTGTTGCCGATATTTTGAGCGCAGAACCGGGCGAAGGCTGGAAGACCGGGGCCGCCCAATTCGGGGCGGAAATCCACGGGATCCTGGCCGATCTCTCCGCTGCCAGCCTGATTGTTTTTCTGTCCCCGGAGCTGCGCATCCTGGATTTTAATTGCCATGCCCAAAATCTCACCGGCTGGCAAAGGAGCGAGGTCCTGGGAAAAGACGGGCTGGAACTGCTGGTTCCAGAAGAAAAGCGCCAACTGGCCAGGGCCAAGCTGTCCGAAATATTGGCGGGCAAGCCGGTAGAAAGCCTGAACCTGCCCTTGCGGTCACGGGATGGCTCCCAGTGGCCGTTCCGACTGGAGATGAGCTTGCTGCGTGACGACCTGGACCGACCTTTGGGGGTCCTGATGGTGGGGCATAAGATGGCCGCGCTTCGCCTGGAGCCGAAAGATGCTTCTTCCAAACCTATGAAAACGCCCCGCACGACCTGGCACAGTATCGGTTTCTGTTAACCGTCAGCAAAGGCACCTTTACCCCGCGCCCCCTGCCCTCAGGTCTGGCTCCGTTTCTGTGCGGCCAGGCGGCGGGCCAGGTCCGCAATATAGCCGGATCTTTCGATGCGGGCCACCCAGCCATCCGGTAGGGCGCCGACCCCCAGATAAGCTCCGCTGATACCGCCGGCGAGGGCCGCGATGGAGTCGGAGTCTCCCCGGGTATTGGCTCCCGGGTGACGGCCGCCATGATGGCCCCCAGGTCCCGATGGCCCGCGGCCACCAGGGCCTCGGCCACCGCCAGGGTCATCTGGGTGTCATCCGTAAAACGGGCCGGTTGCGGCAGCTCCTGGATGCCGACCGGGCCGTAGCGCTCCCGGATGCCTTTCAGGTCCCAGAACTCCAGCGGCGCCCCCAGGGCGTCGCCCAGGGCGATGCCGTACAACATTCCCAGAGCCTGTTCCATGCGCTTCCTTCGTTAGTTATTTTACCGCCGGGGCATCCGGTCGTCCAGGCGTCCGGCCGCGGCTCGCCGGGGCGACCCGGCCTCCGGTTGCTCCCCGGCCACCGCCGGCGCCCCCGGGCTCACCCCGAGGGCCTCCCGGTTCGCCAGGATCAGCAGGCAGATCTTCCGGGCCAGGAACTGGTGGCCGAATTCCCGCAAGTGGGCGCTGTAATTGGAAAAAACCGACATGGGCGGCACCTCCCCCAGGGCCTCCTTCATGGAGAGGTGATAGACCCCGGGAGCCACCAATCTCTTGGCCAAATCGTCCAGGCCATGGTCCGTCAGTTGCACGTCAGGGAGCTTACCCTGCAGCCGGCACTGGGTGATGAGCAAAATGGGGAGGTTCTGGCGCCGCACCAGGGCTACATTTTCCTGGGTGGTTTCCTTGGCCAGCCGGATGCGGGCCTCCAACTCCACGGGGTCCCTGGACGCGGCTACTTGAGCGTCGGCATCGTTTTGGGCAAACTTGAGGCGAATCTCATCGGGCACCAGGCGCCAGAAGACCTTTTCCAGCTTGGCCTCATAGAGGCGCCGGAAAATGAAGCTCTTCATCAGCCAGTGCCGGGGGTGCCAGCCGAGGAATTCCCGGCTCCGGCGCCACTCCCGCTCATCCTCCCACTTGTTGGCGTCGTTCACGTGCAGGATGATGAGGCTGGGGTCGAACTCCAGGATTTTCCGGAGCACGATCTGGCAGCGCCGGGGCCCGTAGCCCGGAACCGCCAGATTGATGGACTCGGCCCGGATATGACGCCGCTTCAGCTCTTCCCCCAACTGCCAGGGGTAGGCCGCCTGAAAGCTGGGGCCCCGGGGCACCGAATCGCCCACCACCAGGATGCGGAAAGTGCCGGCGGGGCGCTTTTTCATAAATGATTGGGGATGAAACCGACGGCCCCCCGCCCGGTAAAGCTCCACGGCGCCGTCGGGGTGCTCGTTAAAGCCGGCATCCGGGTCGTAGCCGTAGGAGAACCGTCCCGTGATGTCGCTGGAAAAAAAGACCCTGGCCCCCAACTCGGCCAGGCCGAGCAGGCAGACAACCACCAGGAACGCCGGAGTAACGAGCCTTTTCATCAGAACTGGAAATAGATGAATTCCGTGTCGTGCTCCGCCGAAGAGATGATCAGCAGCAGCATTAAGGTGTAAATTACTCCCCTGAGGGCCCACGGCAGGCCCGTGAGGGAGGTTTCGTCCCGGTGCTTCCAGGTCAGCATCTGCAGCAGCAACAGGGGCGTGACGTGCAGCACCAGCCAGACCATGGACGAGCGCCAGGCGAGCCCCACGGACTGGTCCCAGTTACCCAGGGCCGCGAACCAGGAGCTTAGGTGCGCCAGGGAGGGGCTCCGGAAAATGGCCCACCCCACCAGGGTGAAGGCGGCCATCAGGGGAATGGTCCAGGCGCTCTGCCGGCTGAGCCCGTCTTCCCGGATGGCGGCAAGGGGCGGCGCCACCCGGTACAGGATGAGCAACAGGCCGTGATACGCCCCCCAGAGGACGAAGATCCAGGAGGCGCCGTGCCAGAGCCCCGCCAGCAGCATGACGATGCCCAGGTTCCGCAGGGTCTCCCACCTGGCGCCCCGGTTGCCCCCCAGCGGGATGTAGAGATAATCCCGGAACCAGGTGGACAGGGAAATGTGCCACCGGCCCCAAAACTCCGAAGGCGTGTGGGAAAAATAGGGAAACTTGAAGTTCTCCACCAGATCGATGCCCAAAAGCTTGGCCGAACCCCGGGCGATGTCGGTGTAGCCTGAAAAATCGGCGTAAATCTGAAAAGCGAAAGCCACCACTCCCATAACCGCCCAATAGCCGTTGAGCGTCGTCTGGGGGTCAAAGGCGTAATTGGCCAGGATGGCGCAGTTGTCCGCCACAAACACCTTTTTGAAAAAGCCGGTGAGGATGAGCCGCAGGCCGTCCTGGATATAGGTTTCCTGGAAAACCAGGCCGGCCTGGAGCTGGGGGATGAGGTGCCGGCCCCGCTCGATGGGCCCGGCCACCATCTGGGGAAAAAAGGCGTCAAAGGTGGCGAAGGTGAGGAAATCCCCGCACGCCGGGGACCGGCCCTTATAGATGTCGATGACGTAGCCCAGGGATTGGAAGGTGTAGAAAGAAATGCCCACCGGCAAGATGATCTTCAGACCGGCCCAGTCGGATTTGAAGCCCGCCGCCGCCAACACCGACTTGGCGGAGTCCACGAAGAACCCGAAGTATTTGAAGAACCCCAGGATGGCCAGGCAGAAAACGACGCTCAGAATCAGCAGGCACCGGGGCCGGTTTTCCCGGACCAGGGCCCAGATGGCTTCATGGGCTGCAACAAAGATAATCCCCAAACCGGCGCTGAACCCCACCAGCGCCGCTGAAACCCCCAGGGAAGGGCTGAAAAGGTGGCAGACCAAGAGCCAGAGAGCGGGAAGCAGGGCCAGGACCAGGACCCGGGCGACTCCGAGTCTCTGGCCGCCGATGCTCAGGCCGCAGATGAAATCGATGCCGGTGGTGGCCAGCACCAGGGCCAGAAACCGCACGTCCCAAAAGCCGTAAAAAAAATAGCTGGCGCCCAACAGCAGCGCCAACCGCCACCTGGCCGGCAGACTCCAGTACAAAACGATGATGGCTGGCAGAAAAATCAGGTACTGCCAGGAAATGAAAGACATAAGGATCAGCCCGTCTGATACTGGGTTGCCTGCCAATGGCTATGGCGGTGAGCCCGGGAAATTAGCTTTCCGCGGTCAGCTCTCAGCTTTCAGCCAAGAAACCTTTGACGCCTTCCCGGCAAGATGTAGGGCGGGCCTGACGCCTTATTCCGGGCGTCGGGTCCCGACCAGGAGCCGGGCCTCGCCGCTTATGGGCAGAAAGTATTCTCGCGCCTGCAGGGGCTCCAAATCAAGCCGTTTCACCAACTTTTCGGCTGCGGCCAGTTCCCCGGCCGTCAGCCCCGGACCTTTGAGGGCCAGGGCCACCCCGCCGGGCCGCAGCAAAGGGGCCGCCAGCTCCAGGAAGCGGCTGAGGCTGAACGCGGCCCGGGACACCGCCGCCCCGAACCGGGGCCCCCATTTCCGGGCCAGGGCGGGAGTAAGATGGGCCCGGCTCACCTCCACCCCCTCCAGCCGCAGGCAAGAGGCCAGGTACTCCAGGAAAGAGGCCTTTTTCTCCCGGGCCTCCACCAGGGTGACGGCCAGGGCGGGCCGCACCAGTTTCAGGGCCAGGCCCGGAAACCCGGCGCCGCTGCCCAGGTCCGCCAGGGAGGCGGGCTCCCCCAGAAACCGGAG